>JAEUQF010000408.1 GCA_016789745.1 Bryobacterales bacterium | reverse complement strand
CGGCAGCGCCGCTCCTCTGTTCCGGCGCGTTGGACACCGTGGATCAATTCCACGATAGTCACCACGGACAAGCCAATTTCTTCTTCTCCATAGGCGTCTCTGAACTGCTCCAGAATCTGCCGCACGGTGTGGCCCCGCCGCTCACCGGCAATGACAACGCTGGAATCGAGAATTAGTCCCAAGGATGAGGGTTCCAAGGTTTGCGATTGCGGACGATCTCTTCCACGTCGGCAGCGAAGTCTGGATCGAGCACGGGGCTCTCGCCGGATTGTCTTTCCCGGGCGTCTGCCAGGGCGATACATTCGGAAATGCTGCAACGCGGAGGGCTGGCTGCGCGGATGACCGCAAGAGGCTGCGCATCACGCTCGATGACGACTTCCATACCAGCCTGCACGTGCTGCAGGATGGCGGCGAGGTCGCGTACGGCGTCGGCTTCGCTTACGCGCAGGATTTGCGGGTCCATACTTGCGATGATAGCGTGTCATCGCCCAATGTGGCGTGCTGCGAGCGCCGAAGTGGAACGCGAAGGGACTCAGGCCGTTGGCGGCCGGGGGTCCTCCTTTTCCAGGAAGGGGTACTCATGGAAGATGGCTTCCTGATTTGGGGCGATGGCCATGATCTCCAGAACGCGGCGGACAGTGATGCGCATGCCGCGAATGCATGGCTTGCCACCGCACTTTCCGGGTTCAACCGTAATGCGGTCTAGCATGGGATAGTTGGCATAACTGACTGTGATGTGCTCCGGCAAGGAACCAGACTGTAATGGATCCATGTTAGCAATCGCGGGGTCCTGCAAAACGCCATCGGGAGATTCTCGGTTTGGTGCGCAAGGCGCAGGTTGCCGGCGGCTACGATCCAAACTATGGAGACGCGGTACATTCATGGAAGCGATCTGGCCAAAGCTCTGCTTGCCATCCTGCAACGGGTGGAGAACCGTGGCGAGGTCATCCCGGCGTGACGTGCAGCGGGTGAGCGAGGTTTGGCGGGCGGAGCCGGGGCGGCGTAGGATCTCCAAGTGTATCGAGTTGATGCAGGTTGACTCGACGGGCGCCATTGACGCCGACTTCGCCGCAGATGACGGCGCGGCGATCAACGCACACCGGGACTTGCTGGAAGTTGCGCGGTGCGAGTCATAGGGCAGGCGCTTCCGGGTTGAGACAGGCTAGAGACTCAAGAGATGCGGCTTTGAGGAGGGCGCGATCCGCGGTGACGAGCACCTTCACAAAGCCGCTCTTCGCGAGGTCGAGGGCCACTGCAAGCTGAAGCGCGTCGAGCGTTCGCAGAGATATAGTCTGACCGTGCGCCGCCAGTAGCTCTTCGGCCATGAGGAAGTGGCGTGCACGAAGAGCAACAACGCGGAACCTCTGTCTGCGCGCATCGGCACGGAACTTACGGCAAACCAGGTCATGGTCTGGCGAAGTCAGGACACGGGTCCGCACCTTGGCGGCGAGGACGGAATGCATCTCGGTGATACCTAAGCGGGAAACAAAGGCTGTCTGAGGGGGAGAGAGCAGAACGTCGACGATCTCACTCCCGACTTCTTGGTGGTAGAGCTTTGCGAGGGCGCTGGTGTCAAAGAATAGGGACAAGCGTGGCGTTATCCTCTGGATTCGCGATCCTGACGGATATCGTCAGACAGCTTGCCGGGGATCTTGGCGAGCGCCGCACGTACCTGGGCTAAGGTCGGCTCTGGTTCGGATTCATCGAGAGCATCAATGGCCGCCATGTACTCGTGATCCAGCCACCCAGACGCCGGTTCGGAATCGGTGGAAACGGTCACAGCGACGCGTTCGTGCTCCGCCAAGTCGAGGGCCTCCAAAGGGCGCAGGACTCCGCTTTCCCAGATTGCTGGCAGGGTTTTGGTCACCAATTTATGATAACGCGCAGAGCCGTTACCGTTGTTGGCTGCCGAATTATGCTCCCCACCGACGGCGGTGGTGAGGGCGTGGCAGACATGGATGGCGGTGCGCAGGGCGGCGGCGATGTGATCGCGATCCGTGGGGAGAAGCAGGGCACGGCGGTGCCGAAGAACGGGTGCGCGAGGGGGAAGCCGCAACGCTGGAGGCGATCCTGCAGTTGACGGACGCGCTCGCGGCGCTGGTGCGTTTGGGCGGCGGTCCAGGAGGCGGTGTCGAGTTGGAGCGTGGGGACGGCGGCAACGGTCTTGAGACTGGCTTCGGTCTGGAGGGCGTGGCCGTAAGCGGTGCAAGGTGTTTCGCCGCTTTCGCCGATGGGCGTGTTCACCGCGCTGGTGTAGGCGTTGAGGCGCTGCTGGGCCTGGGCGAGGAGGGTGAGGGCATCCTGCGCGTGCGGGGCGGCGGCACCGGAGTAAATGGTGGAGCGGAGTTCTTCGATGACGGCACGCTTGTTGGCTCGATTGCTGTGGAGTTCGAGGCAGGCGGCGCCGATGCCGATGGAGTCCAGGCGGCGTTTGACGACTTCGAGGGCGGCCATTTTCTCCGAGACGAAGAGGACCTTCTTGCCCGCGGCGATGGCGCCGGCGATGAGGTTCACGATGGTTTGGGATTTGCCGGTGCCGGGCGGGCCTTCGATGACCATGTTGCGACCATCGAGCGCGTCGAGCATGGCGATGGTTTGGGAGCTGTCGGCGTCAAGGACGAGGGGGAGCGGGCGTTGGGCGAGGTGGTCGTCGAGGAAGGTTTCCGGCGTGAATGGCGAGGCGGGGTCGGCGAACTGGGCGGCGCCGAGGAGGGCCTGGAGGACGGGGTGCTTGAGGAGACGGGCGGGGTCGGGCCAAGTGTGGGCGTCGAGGTCGCGATACATGAGGAACTTGGCGAAGGAGAAGAAGCCGAGGCAGCAGGCGGTGTGTTCGACGCGCCAGGCTTTGCGGGAACGGATGAGAGTTTCGATGCGGGTGAAGTAGTCGGGAATGTCGATGTCTTCGCGGGCCGGGAGTTCGGGGAAATTGCGAATTCCGAACTCGGAGAGAAGCTTTTCGGCTAATGCGATGTTTTCGCCGATTTCTTCGCCGGTGAAGGAGAGATGGAACTGGTCGCGGGCGTCGTTGCGGTGGAGGGTGACGGGGATGAGGAGGAGCGGGGCGCGGTGGATTTCGGTGCTGGTGTCGTCTTCGGTCCAGCAGATCATGCCGAGGGCGAGGTAGAGAGTGTTGACGCCCTGCTCTTCGAGGGAGGTGCGGGCGGCGGTGTAGGTGGCGAGGAGGCGCTTCTGGAGTTGGGGGAGGTCGTGGGTGGTGGGGAGGTCGGATTCGGGGATGCGGGTGGTGGGTTGGGGTGCGTTTGCGGGTGTTGGTGGCGGGGGTGGCGCGAATCAGGCATCGTGGCGCCCGTCCCGAATAGCACACTGCAGCAAGTCCAGGAATCACGATCCCAGACGAGTTGCGCTGGCGTACCGCCTCCTCGGGGTACTGGGTGCTATCCTGAACACACGCAAGCCTGCGTGGCTGAGTTGGGATCCTACCTCAGCCAACTCAAATTGATCTGTGGTTGAAAATGGCAAGCCAATCCGACCTCCCATTTGATGCGGATCCTTCAAGCAGCACAAAACCCCCGCGTGGATTTTTTGCGTATGCATCAGCTCCGCCAAGTATTGGGGAAACCATTAGGGCTGCTGTGGAGGGTATTAATCGAACTCAGTCTGCGCAGATTACCACTTGGGAAATGCTCAAGATCGGTGGCAAGTACATAATCAACGAAATCTGTAGGCAGATCGAGCACTCCGACTTCTTCTGTGCTGACGTCACCACGATCAATCCGAATGTCATGTTCGAGCTTGGATTCGCAATCGCGCGCAACAAGCGCGTCTGGCTTATCAGAGACGACACCTTCGAAGACTCGAAGAAAGAGTTCGACCAACTGAAGGTTCTGACCACGATCGGATATTCTCCATATCTCAACTCGGAACAGGTGATCAAAGCTTTCTTCAGCGAGGCACCTCACGAATCGCTCCACGCCAGTATTTTTAGGCAGTCGATCGAACCATTGCTGTCACCAGGATCTTCAAACAGCATTCTTCTTTACCTGAAGAGCCGTCTCGATACTGAGGCCAGCGTCCGTGTGACTAGGATAGTTGAACAAGCTGACGCCGACGTTGTCATCGACGATCCTCAGGAGACATCTGTTCATCCGCTAATCTGGTATGCTGAGAAGCTCTACGGCGCATGCGGATTCATAGCTCATTTTCTCAGTCCCAGCCGTCAAGGATCACGGCTGCACAATGCCCGCTACGCTCTCATTGCTGGGCTCGCCATGGGCTTCGATATCCAAACTCTACTGCTCTCCGAGCAGGCGGATCTCTTGACGCCTATAGATTACAGAGATGCAGTCCGCTACTACTCAACTGCCACAGAAGCTTCACGGGAAGTGACCACTTGGCTACAAACACACATTCGACGGGAAGTCGGGGCTGTGGGTGGTGCACTGCGTTACGCAGATGCACTAAGATTAGCGACTGAGCTACGCGGTTTTCACCTTCAATTGGGAGAGTACGTCGCTGAGAACGAGTCGCGTCATCTTTCAACATATTTTGTCGAAACGACGGCATACCTTGACGTCATCAACGGAACACATACGATCTTCGTTGGAAGAAAGGGTACTGGAAAGACCGCCAACTTGCTACGAGCAGCCGACAACATTGCGTCAGACACCCAAAGCGTCGTCGTCTTGATCAAGCCAGCCGGCTATGAGATCGAGGGTTTGGTAAATGTCTTCTCTTCGCTGAAGACTCAGGACGCCAAAGGTTACGTGATCGAGAGCCTCTGGAAATTTATGTTGTACAGCGAAATCGGTCATGCAGCGGTACGGCAGATACAAGAGAATGCACTCTGGCAACTCGCGGACGACCCAGCAGCCCAATCCTTGCTTGATCTCGTGGGATCCCGCGACAGTCCGTTCGCAGGCGACTTTAGCGTGCGTCTGGAGCGGACTGTCGCCAGCTTGCGTCTGGTCCAACCCACGGCATCCAACGAGAAGTTTAGAGTTGGAATTTCTGAGGCACTGCATTCAGGTGCCCTCGGCGAACTGCGTAACGTGCTTTCACAAGTGCTCCTTCGGAAGCGTCGAGTGATAGTGCTCGTGGATAACCTCGACAAACCATGGATCCGCGGGGCGGACCTGGGTCAGCTGTCGGAGTTCCTGCTGGGCTTGTTGGGTGCTGCAAACCGTATCAACGAGGAATTGAGACACGCGGTTAAGAAAAGCTATTTCACAACGAGCGCGGCTATATTTATGCGAAGTGACATTTTCGATCATGTGCGGGCGGTGGCGCGAGAGCCGGATAAGTTATCTTACACCCGTCTCCGATGGGACGATCCCGAGATGTTGCTTAGGGTGATTGAAGAGCGCTACATGGCTTCTCACGGTTCAGAGGTTGAGCCCTCTCAAATGTGGCAGCGGTACTTCTGTCCGGACATAGACGGCGTTCCGATGAGGAGCTACTTGACCAGTCGAATTCTGCCGCGACCCCGGGATATTGTCTTCTTCGTGAAGGCCGCTGTCGCAAACGCTGTTAATCGTCGCCACGATCGCGTTGAAGCAAAAGATGTATTGGATGCCGAGCGCCAGTATTCACAGTATGCACTCGATAGTATTCTCGTCGAAAATGGTATCACCACACCCCAGTTGGAAGGTGTGCTGTTAGAATTTCTGGGTCTACGCAGCATTGTTGCGCATTCAGAGGTTACCTCGTGTATCCTGAAGGCTGGCATAGCTAGCGAGCAGGCTCAGGACGTTGTGCAATACCTTGTGAAACTGAGCTTCCTGGGATTGGAGACGTCGCGTGGACAGTTCGCCTACACAGATGAGGCGAGAGAACTTAATAAGAACTGGATCTTAGCTAGGCGCTTAACGTCTCTAATGCAGATGGCCGAGGCGCGATATGAGATCAACCCTGCGTTCCGCGCATATCTTGAAATTAGTTCGGACGTAGCGGATTCAAACAGCAGTACTGCGGTTAGGCATTAGCCGGGCAGTTGATGGTTGCTAAATGTCGATCTAGAAGGCGGCACCTGATACTTACTGAACTGGTGAGCACAATATAAACGATTTGCCGCTCGGCATGGATTGGGGAAACTCAGTCGGTAGCGCCCTTTGTCCGCCCTAACTAAAGCTTGTGCCGGCGCTCGCGCGAGTGACATTTGGACTGACCTGCTACGCCGGGCCGATCCACGAGCGAAGCAGTTGGCCGTACTGTTCCCGAGGGTCGGATCGTTTTTCCTCTTGAGCGGAGATGGTTGCTTTTGTGCCTTCGTATAGCGCTTTGGCCAGTCGAGGTAGCTGGGTGAGTATCGCGCCAAACGAGTTACGCACCCGGGTATACGTGCCATGAAATCGTGGGGGAGCCTGCTCCAGAAGTGTCAAGAAGGCGTTCTCAAGCTCCATGAGTTGGTCAGCGTTCATGGTCCTCGCGGAGCTTCGGACGGACGAAGAAAGCGCAATATAACGAGCGTCGTCGCTCAGATGACTAAGTACTGCGTCTCGGTGCTGTTTCTCTGGTAGCCAACGGTCAAGCTCACTAATGTCATCGATTACCGCGATGGCGGCATTGGCGATCTTCTGGTACCACTTCGAGAGTTGCTCGTCTGACGCGAAGGAGAGCAGCGCTGTCCAGGAGTTTGGCATAAAGTCATTGATGAGGACGTTAGCAGCCATCAGGATGTCGAACAGCCGCTCGCCGTGCTCTGGGCCAACGGCGAGAATAACTGCAGAGATCCCCTGATCGCCTCCAGTTTGGGCAACAGCAGTGAACGCGAGGGGGAACAGGTGATGACTTGGCCGCCGGGCTACCTCATCCACGACCGCGCGAAAAGCACCTTCTGTGTGAGCTAAGCCGATAGCGTACAATGCAGGAGGCCAGCCATATTGCATTGCCAGACAGGCTCCTAGCAATTCGGAGGGGAGTGAGTCCACGAGGATGTTCGGTGGGGCGTCTAAGGTCAAGTGTCCCAAGATCAGATGCTCTAGTTGAATGGGAACCGAACTGGCGGTGATTGCCGCGGCGTGCAGCCAGACCCTGTCAACATTCTCTCTACTGAGTACGCTTGACAAGAGTTCGCGCTCAGCAATCGACAGGTTGGACCAATCGTTCACGAGGTCACGAACAAACGTAGCAACCACAGCGGTGCTTGGGAGGCCGAGGGCCGTCTGGAGGAGCGGCAGCGCAAATGAAGGACTTGTTCTCGTTCCACGGATGAGTACTTCGATGACACCGAGCATGTGATTCCCAGGCAAATAGCCTAAGGTTATGGTGTGTACCAGCATCTGCAGCCATCTTTCGCAGAGTTCGACCGCGAGCTGAGCGGAGAGATGGGTAACTGCCGCTTTCAGAACTGTCCAAAACCGAGCCTGATCGAATCTGACTTGCTCCGGAACCGCGTTGAGTACCTTAGGAAAGATGGCGGCGAAAAGCTGCCAGGGTGTTCGGGGCCCTGTATATTCTGAACGCCCAAATAGCAGAAGGTGTGGCAGCAATGCAATGGCCATTGGGGTGGATATCTCCCAGCGCAGGAAACTCGGAAGTAACTCTGCAAGGGAGTTTTCGTCAGCTGCCCTCGTACGCCGAACGGTTCCTTCTAGGAGAGCGACAGCGACTGTGGGATGTGAATCTCCGAAGATGGCGTCGCGGACGTGAGTTGCTGTCAGATCCCCATTGGTGAGCCACAACTCAGCTGCAGCAGCGCGAATGATGGCGTCATTAAATGCGAGGAGATGCGTGATAACATCCGTTCTAACTTCAGTTGGATATTGGTTGAGGTAACCGATCAATCGAGCCGCATCTTCGGCAGTGATCTTTCGCCCTTCAGACAGGTCAGCGGCGAAGCTCTTCGCCGCCGAAAAGTCGGAGGTTAGCCGCGAAACGTACGGCGAGTCCCAAATCGAAGAAGCTCCCTGTGGTCTGGGTAGCCAAGCCTCCCCATCCGACCATTCCACATTGTCTATGGAAGCCAATTCAACATGTTCAACCCATACTTGGATGCTGTCTGGTGCAATCCATGTCTGAATTGCAGAGAGATTACTAACAAGGAAATTAAAGCAACGATCTCGTGTCGCAGGAAACTGGACAGAGAGCCCATCTACAGCCAACTCGACGATCTGACGTCGGGTTTCTTCGTCAATGGCACGCTCGAACATCCATGCAAGGTTGTGTGCGGCGGCCCTTGATGTGATCGGTGATGCGCAAGATAGGCCGCGCCGAGCTATTGCCAAAATGCGACGTGTGAGGAAGGGCGTGTCGTACGTAAACAGGGCTTGGGCGGCTGCTCGATAATACGGATGGGAGAAGCGGATCCGCCAGTCGCTGGGTAAGGCCTCTACATACCGAGGACGTAAGAGCCGCTCAAGGCCGTGCTTGTCATTGGACGACAGCTCCCATTTTACGAGATACTCAGGTTTTGGTGCTGCGGAGAGCCACCACTGCTCTCCGGTTGCATCGGCACGCTTCATCTCCTCGTCACCGTTTGCCGCACTTATGAGTAATGCAAGTTCTTCGAACCTAACCGGCTCGACCGTGGTAGATGCTATCGCCAGAACAAGAAGCAACGTTTCGAGAACTCCGCTCTCTTCGGCAAGTGCACGCCCAAGCGAGGTAGCATCTTCCCGTGCCGTACGCAAGGCTTGCTCGGGACTTAACGGATCGAGTAGAGTGTGCGCGTTTGCAGCGAGATGTGCAATTGAGCCAAACTCAAGATCTAGATAGCCATCTCGGAAAAATCCGGCGATTGCTTCAAGCCTTTTGGGTTCAACCGAGTGGGATTGCGCGAGAACCCGCCACACCGATGCCTGTTGATCTGCCGTGGTCGCCGTCAGTTCGATCCAACGATGGCTTTCTAGCGCCCAATCCGAAACTGACGACGTGCGCGTCGCCTGTGCCAACAAACTTGAGTTCTGAACTACAATCAGCCGGCGATTAGGTTTGAGGCGCGAGATCATCCAACGTATAGTACCCAGTACTCTAGTTGGCTCTGGCCCCATTTGCAGACTGCCGAGGGGGTCTTCGAGAAGATACAGTCTGTTCTGAACACTGGGATCGGAAAGGTAGCGCTGTGCCTCCTCGACGTCGCGGCCGGATTGGACTTCGTAGCCTAGTCGTTGAAAAGCCGCGGCGGTGTAACGAGCAGTAGATGACTTCCCGCAACGGCTTATCCCCGTAAGCAGCAGCACGCCTGTCCGCGATAAGTGGTCTTGGAGCTCCGACTCATTTCCGCGCAGGACATAGTTGGCTGGCGCCACCAAACTCAGTCGGTATTTTTGTACAACTGCGAGAAAAGGGGGAGCGGCGTCCTCCCGGTTTCCTTTAGCTGTCTGAATGACCTTCACGAGTTCGTGGAGAGCATATGGCAATCGATCGTTCGGGATAGGGATCGTATCGCTGAGCAATTGCAAAGTTTGCTGCTCAATGAATTTCCTCGTCACTCTATCGGCGACAAACAATCGTTGAAACCCGTGCTGGACGTCAAGCAGGCGCAAAGTCGCTAGATAGGTCCGCAGGTGATGGAGCCTTTTTTGAGCCAAACTCTTGGACGCCGAGGTACTCGCTGCCATCCGCGCGTGTTCCAGGAACTTTTTCGCGTAGAATTTGCTGATTCGTCGCTGTTCCGAACCACATGGATTCCAGTCAACGAGACTTAGGCGACAGGGGCTTGCATCGGAGTCGCCTGAGTACACGAGCAAGACGTGATGTTGCTGTCCGAGGAGTCTCTCCAGCAAGGACCCTACCGCAGCATAGGGTGGGAAGTGCGACAGACACTGACTTATAGACGTCAGATCAACTTCTGCGGATGCGCCCTTAACCTGCACTTCCAATATTATCCGGCGCTGTTCGCACATGAAGCCAAAGCTAGCGTCTTCACCGCCGGAGGGCTCGATTGAGATGCTCACGGAGGGATAATCGACAAGACGTAGCGCTATGTAAGTGCAAACCAGATCTTGGAATTGATATTTTTCTGGTGCAACTAGCGCAATCGACACAAGCGGGCCCCGGGATGCACTGAGAGAGTGTCTACTGTCGAAAAGAACTCTGGCTCCCTTAGCATGAAGCGAGCCAGAGTTCCAGTCTGCGTTTAGGCTATTCCGCTTCGCTAAGCGTCTCCGCCGAGTTGTCGTCCAACCCGGAGAACTGCAGCCGCGTCTCCTCGTCGTAGCCAGGGATGGCATCCGAGAGCAGCGGTTCCGGTTCCTGCTCCACGACTTCTTCGATATCTTCGCCGGCGATCTTCACGCGACGGTAGTAATCCATGCCGGTACCGGCCGGGATCAGGCGTCCCATGATGACGTTTTCCTTGAGACCGCGGAGGTAGTCGACTTTGCCGTTGATGGCGGCTTCGGTGAGCACCCTGGTGGTTTCCTGGAAGCTGGCGGCGGAGATGAAGCTGTCGGTGGACAGCGACGCCTTGGTGATGCCGAGCAGCACGCTCTGGCCATAGGCCGAACGCTGGCCGGCGGTGAGAACACGGTCGTTCTCTTCGCGGAACTTGAAGCGATCGACGACCTCTTCGGGTAGGAACTCGGTGTCGCCGATGTCCTGGACCTTCACCCACCGCAGCATCTGGCGAACGATGGTTTCGAGGTGCTTGTCGTTGATGTTGACGCCCTGCAGCCGGTAGACTTCCTGGATTTCATCCACGAGGTAGCGCTGCACGGCGCGTTCGCCCTGGATGGTGAGGATGTCGTGCGGGTTGAGGGGGCCGTCCATGAGCGGGTCGCCGGCACGGACGCGTTCGCCTTCCTGCACATTGACGTGAACGCCGCGGGGGACCGGGAATTCGTGGACGCTGTTGTCCTCGCCAATGATCTGGAGTTTGCGCGTACCCTTGCTGACTTCGCCGAACTTGACGGTGCCGTTGATGGGCGCCATGTAGGCGGGGTCGCGGGGCTTGCGGGCTTCGAACAATTCGACCACGCGGGGCAAGCCGCCGGTGATGTCCTTGGTCTTGGTGGTGGCACGCGGGATTTTCGCGAGTACGTCGCCGGCGTGGATCTCTTCGCCTTCGCGCACCATCAGGTGGGCGTGGGTGGGCATGAGATACCGCTTTTCGTCGTGCTTGCCGCCATGCAGCGGGCGCACGATGATGGACGGAACGCGCTTTTCGTCGGGGCTGTCGACGACGACCAACTGGGAGAGGCCGGTGATTTCGTCGACCTGTTCGGTGACGGTGACGCCATCGATCAGGTCCTTGAAATGCACCGTACCGCTGATGTCGGTGAGGATCGAGAAGGTATAGGGATCCCACTCGAGCAGCATCTGGTTGGCTTCGACTCTCGCGCCGTCTTCGACCAGAACGCGGGCACCGTACACGACGGGGTAGCGTTCCTTTTCACGGCCCTTGTCATCGAGGATGGCAAAGATACCGTTGCGGTTCATGGCGACGCGGTCGCCCTTGGCGTTGCGGAGCGTGGTGACGCCGAGGTACTTGGCGACACCGGAGCTCTTGGCGTCCTGGGTGGACTGTTCGGAGGCGCGGGTAGCGGCACCACCGATGTGGAAGGTACGCATGGTGAGCTGCGTACCGGGTTCGCCGATGGACTGGGCGGCAATGACGCCGACCGCTTCGCCGCGTTCGACCATGCGGCCGGTGGCGAGGTTGCGGCCGTAGCAGAGCTGGCAGACGCCGCGCTTGGATTCGCAGGTCAGCACC
>JAEUQF010000154.1 GCA_016789745.1 Bryobacterales bacterium | reverse complement strand
CGGATTGGCCGCCGATGGTGAGGGTGGCGGTGCGTAGGGAGGTGCTGGGGTTATCGGCGGCGCGGAGGGTGAGGAGGGCGGAGCCGGTGCCGCCGGAGGTATCGAGGAGGAGCCAGGAGGCGGAGGTGGCGGCGGTCCAGGCGCAGGTGGGGGCGGAGGCGGTGAGGGCGAGGAAGGTGCCGGAGTGAGTGGCCGGGAGGGTGGTGGAGTGGGCCGAGAGGGTGAAGGTGCAGGTGGCGTTGGGAGTGAAGGTGCCGGAGGCGTAAGGGAGGAATCGCATTTCGAAGAGGTTGCCGGCGTCATCCATCCACTTGTATTGGGCGGTGATGGCAAAGACGGAACCAAGGGTAAGGGCAGAGTCGGCCACGGGGACGGTGGCGGTTTGGAACTGAATGGACCGTCCTTCGCCGTGGGGACCGAGGTCGGCGCCGCCGCCGTAGTCGAGGTAGTAATCGCCGCCGGCAGTGGGCAACAGGCCAGTGCGGGAGGCGGTGGAAGAGGTTTGCAGGAGAGCCTGTTCGAGGGAGAGCGGATAGGTGAACCAAACAGGATCGCCGCGGAGGGCGGTGGTCTGCGGCGGGGCGCCGGCGGCGACTTCATCCTCGATGTAGATGTCGAAGTAGGCGTTGGCGGCGCCGGTCTGCGTGCCGCGGGAACGGAGGACGATTTGGCGTCCGGTGGCCTGGTTACGGATGCGGTATTCGATAGCCTGGAAGCGGTAGACGCCGTTGGCGGCGGTCTTCTGGTAGGTGTAGGGGATGGGCTGGACGGTGTAGGTGCCGAAGGTGTCCGGTGACGGAGCGGCGCCCTGGTAGGCGCGGGTGGTGTAGGACTTGAGCCGAGCGCCGGTGCGGGTGTCGATGAAGTATTTATGGGCCCAGGTGTCGTTCACCACCCAGGTGGTTCCGTTCCACACCATGGCGCCGTTGAGATTTTGGATGCCGGTGGTTTCGTTGGTGATGGTGCCGAAACCTTCAGTGCGGACCTCGATAGTGGTAAGTGATGCGGCCGAACAGGCCAGGAGAAGCAGGCCAAACAGAATGCGCACAGTACCTCCTAACGCCCCGGCGTGCGATCCCGTCTGGCCCGATCTTTGCCCCCCAGTGTTTAGCTGACAGCGGTCAGCGTTGCGGCTTCCTGTTGCACCGGCCGTTCGTCGTGCCCCGTATAGATCTGACGTGGCCGGGCAATCTTCTGTTCTGGATCCTGCACCAATTCCTGCCACTGCGCCAGCCAGCCGACGGTGCGCGGGATGGCGAAGAGCACGGTGAACATCTCCGGAGCGAAGCCCATGGCCTGGTAGATGATGCCGGAGTAGAAGTCGACGTTGGGATAGAGTTTGCGCTGGATGAAGTATTCGTCGCTGAGGGCGACGCGCTCCAATTCCATGGCGATTTCGAGTTTGGGGTTGACGCCCGTGACGGCGAAGACCTGGTCGGCGGTCTGCTTAATGATCTTGGCGCGCGGGTCGTAGTTCTTGTAGACGCGGTGGCCGAAGCCCATGAGCTTGCACTTGCCGGTTTTGACCTTTTCGACGAAGGCGGGGACGTTGGAAAGGGTGCCGATTTCGTCGAGCATTTTGAGGACTTCCTCATTGGCGCCACCGTGGAGGGGGCCGGCTAGGGCAGCGGCGGCGGCGGCGACGCTCAAGTAAGGGTCGGTGTGGGCGCTGCCGACGGCGCGCATGGTGTTGGTGCCGCAGTTCTGTTCGTGGTCGGCGTGGAGGATGAAGAGGACGTCCAGGGCGCGGGCGAGGACGGGATTGACCTCGTACTGGGGCTCGGTCATCTTCCAGAGCATGCTGAGGAAGTTGCCGGGGTAGGTGAGGTTGTTGTTGGGATAGACGTACGGCAGGCCGAGGCTGTGGCGATAAGCGTAGGCGGCGATAGTGGGGACCTTGCCGATGAGGCGAAGGGTTTCGAGGCTGCGAACGGCGGCGCTCGATACGTTGCGGGCTTCGGGATAGAAGGTGGAGAGGGCGGCGACGGTGCTGACGAACATCCCCATGGGGTGGGCATCGGGGCGGAAGCCTTCCATGAACTTTTTGAGGTTCTCGTGGATCATGGTGTGGTGGGTGACTTTGACGCGCCATTCGGCCGATTGCTCCGGGCTGGGCAATTCGCCAAACAGCAGCAGATAGGCCACGTCGAGGAAGTCGCAATGTTCGGCCAACTGTTCGATGGGGTAGCCGCGATAGCGGAGGATTCCTTTGTCGCCATCGATGAAGGTGATGGCGCTGCGGCAGGACGCGGTGTTGAGGAAGGCGGGGTCGTAGGTCATGAGGCCGAAGTCGTCGGGGCCGGTTTTGATCTGGCGCAGGTCCATGGCGCGCACGGTGCCGTCGGTGATGGGGACGTCATACGACTTATTCGTGCGGGAATCGGTGATCTGGAGTTTGGCTGACATGGCGACTTCGGCGGAGCACGTGAATCGCCATAGGAAAAGGCACTTACAAGGGCGTTCCGGCGGGAAGTTTGCGTGATTTCGCGCAACCGCCCCCAGTTGGCAGGCTCCTTGCTGCGAGGTTTGCACCCAGGGATGTAGCGGATTGGGGCGGTGCCGCGTCACACCGAAAGAGACTCACACTATGAAGTACTCCCTTTTTCTACTACTGTTTGTGCCGGCTTTTGCACACGCGCAAGGATTTGAAGTGGCGGTAAGCGGCGGCGTATCGCGGATCAGCGATGGAGATTTGGGCAGCGGGTATTCGCTGGACAGCGGAACGCGCATTGCGTTCCGGGGGACGCTGAACCCGTATAACCACCTGGGATTTGAATTCGGGTACGCGTATAACAGGACGCACCTGGGGCAGGAGGGCTTCACCGAAAAGCAGGGGATGGCGATCCACCAGGGGATGTTCGGGGCGGTGGCGTATGCGACGCCCACCGATGCGCGGATCCGGCCGTTCGTGGCAGGAGGTGTTCACTTTGCGAATTTCGTGCCGCCGGGGCAGACGGCGCAGTACGGGCAGGGGGAAAACAAGTTCGGGGTGAACTACGGGGCTGGGATCAAGGTGAAGGTGTCGGGCCCGTGGCATGTGCGGTTCGACGTACGGCAGTTCAATACGGGGCGGCCGTTCAGTCTGGGACGGGGCGGGCGGCTGATGCAGACGGAGATTACCGGAGGTGTCGGGTACGGGTGGTAGGAGGATTGGGGCGGAAGGCTGGTGGGCCGTCCGCCCCGTTCGGTGTTACGGGTTGGTGGTGAATGTGCCGTTGGGGGAGGTAGCGATGATGTTCCCCTGGGCATCCTTGGCGACGATGCGGAAGTTATAGGTGGTGGCGGCGGTCAGGTTGCCGAAGACGGAGACCCAGCGATTGGTGCCTTCGTCGCGGATCTGGCCGGCTTCGGTGTTGCCGTAGCTGGTGGTGATGCCCCACTGGATCTCGGTGGAGGCGACGGGGCGGTTGGTCTCATAGAAGATGAGGATGCTGATGCGCCCGGGGCTGGTGGAGATGCCGGAGATGCTGGTGGGAATGCTGGGCATGACGAAGGTCTGGTTTTCGGACATGCGGGTATTGCCCTGGGCATCGGTGGCGACCACGCGGTAGTGGTAGGTGCCGGGTTCGAGGCTGAGCTTGGCGTCGAAGGCGAAGATGTTCTCGCCGAGGTTGACGGTGGCTCCCTGGGTGCGGGTGCCGTAGGCGGTAGTGGGGCCGTACTCGATATAGGTGTTGGCGATGGCGCCGGTGGTGAACCAGAGGACGCGCATGACGGCGCCGTTCAGGGTAGCCGAAGGGCTGCCGGCGAGTTTGGCGGCCGGGGCGGTGGTGAAGCGCCAGGTGTGGGTGTAGGTGTTGCCGTTCTGGTCGCTACCGCTGATGCGGGCGGTGTAGGCGGTGCCGGTGGCGAGGGGAGTGCGCGGGAAGACGAAGACGTCGCCCTTGTTGATGTTACGGTCGCTGGCGTTGTCGAGGATGGCGACCTGGACGGCCTGGCCGCCGTCGCTGACCAGGGATGCCTGCGTGGGCGTGTTGTCGGTGCCCTGCGGGGCGCCCTGCGGTTGCGTGATGTGGAGCGAGAAGGGGAAGCCGAGCGGGCGCGGGGCTTCGGGCAGCGGCATGGGGCTCTCATTGACATCCCAATCGAGGGGGACGTCGGTCTGGTTGTTGACCGGATAGGTGGCGATGTGGCGGGTGGCGGGTCCGGGAGTGCCGGGGGTGGTGCCGAAGTTCTGGACGTTGGATCCATCGGGCGTGCTGCCGATGCCGAACTCGTTGAAATAGTAGCGCATCACGGGGACGCGGTGATAGATGGAGTTCATGACCGCGTCGATACTGCCGGCGGGTTTGTCGCTGGGCCAGATGTTCTCCGAGACGAGGTTGGAGTAGCCGAAGTAGCGGCCGCGGTTGTTAGGACCAACGCCGATGAACCCGGCCTTTCCGGCGACCTGGTTGTGGCCGTCGGTGGGGTTCTGGCGAAGGTAGTCAGCGTGGCCTTGGGCGGCGAGGGTGGCGCCGAGCGTGATGCGGGCGGGCGGCAGGCCGACCTGGGTGCGGATTTCGTTAAGGCGGGTGAGGGCTTCCGTCTGGGCGGTGGTTGGCGCGTAGGGGGCGGGAGCCTGGAGGGCGTCGACGATGACGTTGTTGCCGCTGGAGGCGGGGTTGCGGTCCGAGGCGACGGTCATCACGATGGTGTGTTCGCCCTGGCCGAGGTTGTCGAGGACGGAGGGCACCTGCCAGCGGCGTTCGCGGAAGTAGCAATCGAAGGTGGCGACGGGGCGGCCGTCGACGGTGACATCGAGGGCGCCACCATCGGGACTGAGCCCGCGCCAGACGACGATGGTGTTGCCGGTGAACTTATAGGTGACCGCGGCGCCCGGGGTGCTGCTGAGGTGATAGGCGCCGCCGGAGGCCGCCGTGTCGGTCTGGCGGGCCCAGGAACCCGTGAACAGGACGGAGGTGCTGTCTTCTTCGAGTTTGCCGGATACGGGGCGGCCGATGGCGATCTGGGTGAAGTTGCCGCGGAGGGTTTGCCAGGCGGTGCCGTTCCAGCACTGGAGTTCGCCCTCCGGGGTGACGATCCAGATTTCGCCGTCGGGGGTGGTGTTGACGAAGGCGGCGCGGCCGGGGACCTTGGTCCAATCGGTGCCGTGCCAACGCCAGATTTCGTTGCCAGCGCTGACGCCGTAGATGGTTTGGGCGTTGGAGACGGAGACCTGCGTCAGGAGGCCGGGGAGTTGCTGCCAGATGGAGCCGGTATAGCGCCAGATGAACTGGTCGTTGTCGAGGGCGATGACGGTGTTGTCGGTGCCGGCGCTGATGTAGCGCATGAGTTTGGGGGCTTCGACCATGGCCCAGTTGTCGTTCTGGCGACGCCAGACCTGGCCGCCGGGCCCGAGGCCCCAGATGATCTGGCCGTTGCCGGGGGCGACGACGGCGAGTTGGCCGGCCTGTTGGACCCAACCCTCGCCTTGGCGTTTCCAGATGGTGTTGTCCGGGGCGATGCCCCAGACGGACTCGTCGGCGGCAATGGTAATGGTTTTAAGGGCGCCGGGAATCTGGCGCCACTCGCCGTTGACGAGGCGGAAGATGGCGTTGGCGCGGTCGACACCCCAGGTGTCGCGGGGTGGCATTTGGACCTGCTGGCCCAGGGCGAGTCCGGCGAGGAAGGTGGCGAGGAAGAGGATGCGTTTCATAGTCCGTTCTTGTTGGGGGTAGGCGGGGGAATGGGCGGGAACCTGTCATAGCGGGGACGATTTATTTGGGGGCGTTGCGGCGATTCGCGGGTTGGGGCTGATACAAGGGGCCGCCGGCCGACACCGTACTCCAGGACAAGCAGATAGCCTTTGTTCTCTCACTTGTTAAGGAGGTTTCGATTGAAACGATTGATTAGATCGCTCTTGGGGGCAGTGCTGCCGATGCTTGCATTGGCGGACAGTGCCGCGGCGGCCAGTTGCGGGACGATGGCGGCGCCGACGGCGTGCAGTCTGACGAGCGGGAATGTGGTGTTTACGGCGAGCGCCTTTCAACTGCTCGTGTCCAGCTTCACCACGCAGTACCAGGTGTCGGACATTCTGATTGAGATTCTGGCGGCAGGGAGCGGCAACGCGCAGTTGCAGTTCAGCAAGAACCCGAATGGGCCGACGCCGGGGATCGTGTTTCTCGCCAACCCTGGCGAATCCGCGGCGTTTAGCCATTCTTACCAAATGGACATCGCGCCGGCGCAACCGGGGACGGTGGCGCTGACGGGCTTGAACGGGAACGGGACGTTCTCGGCAGCGGGCAACGGCGTCTCCTCGGTTCAGTTCATCGTGGACGGAATGCCGTCAAGCTGCCTGGCGACGTCCGGAAATGGCGGAAGCGCCAACTGCGCGCTGCCGCCTGGCGGGGCGACGTCGTTTCAGGCGGGTGACATTGTGCAATTAGGCGGGAACACGGGGAACACGAGCATTGTGAGTTATCGCAACGTGTATAACACGTCCTTCACGGCGGCAAGCAGCGCGGTGCCGGAGCCTGGGAGCTTTGCGATGCTGGGGTTGGGAATAGGGATTCTGGCCTGGAGGCGGATGGAAAGGAAGTAACGCTGAAGGGGAGGGGGGATCTGGATGGTGCGCCCGGCATGATTCGAACATGCGACCTTTTGGTTCGTAGCCAAACGCTCTATCCAGCTGAGCTACGGGCGCCAACCGACAACCTTTTCAATTTACCAGATCCCCCTGTTCCCAGCAACAACAAAATGCACGCGATAATGGCCAGACGCGCGTGTCCACATTCACCGTTCGCACCGTTGATGCCGAGTCCCGCCAGGTGGAGATCGGCCAGTTTGATCTGATCCCGCAGGAGGAGCATGCCGAGGCGGTCTGCGACCTGTTTCTGCGCTTTCTGGCGGACCGGCCGCCGGGGTTTCGGGAGGAGTTGCCGTTTCTGAAGCAGCCCGGGACGGAGTTGGAATGGGCGGCGGCGGAAGGCGGGGCGGCGCTGGCCAGCTTCTACGACCAGGGCCAACCGGTGTCGATGGGAATTCTGCTGGCGGGGCTCAACGAAGAGGCCGACAAGCGGATGCTGGACGGGCTGCGGGCGACGGCCGGCTACGCCATCTTCCGGGAGGACGTGGCACGGTGTCTGGACGCTCCGGAGCGCCCGGTGCTGATCAACATCCTGTTCCCCGAGAGCCCGGAGTTGCGGCCGCGGGTGCAGTTGCTGGCGACGGCGCTGGCGAGCGTCTTTTTCCGCATCATTGCGGCGATCAAGGAAGCCGAAGACGAGGAGAACGGGGACCGGGACGGCGGCGCCACGCCATAATAAAGACGACATGGGGCGTCTTGCAGGCCAGTTTCCCGCACTCCGGCACGGGCGCTTCCGCGTGTACCTGACGGGGCATTTCACATCGCAGTTGGGCAGTTGGATGCAGACCGTGGCGCAAAGCTGGATGATGTACCGGCTGACCAATTCGGAACTGCTGCTGGGGCTGACGTTTTTCTGCACGCACATCCCGATGCTGGTGCTGAACCCGGTGGGCGGGTGGGTGATCGACCATGTGCCGCGGCGGCGTTTGCTGGTGGCCTGCCAGATCCTGAATCTGCTGCAGGCGCTGGTGTTGCTGGGGCTGACGGTATCGGGGCGAATTACGGCAATGCAGGTGTTGTGGCTGGCGCTGGCGTTGGGGGTGGTGCAGGCGTTCGAGAATCCCGGGCGGCAGGCCTTGATTGTGGAGGTGGTGGGGAAGGCGGACCTGATCTCGGCGATCGGGCTGCACAGCGCGGCGTTCAATACGGCGCGGATTGTGGGGCCGTCGCTTGCCGGGCTGGTGGTGGCGGCTTACGGCGAGGCGGTGTGTTTCGGGCTGAACGCGGTGAGTTTTCTGGCGATGCTGGTGGGGTTGGCGGTGATCCGGCCGGTGCCGGGGCACGCCAGCGGGCGGGATGGCGGGGTGTTGGATGGGTACCGGTATGTGTGGCGGGAGCCGCATCTGCGGCTGGTCTTTGGGCTGAGCGGGGTGATGAATCTTTGCTACGCGCCCATCCTGGCGCTGGGCCCCTTTTTTGCCGATGGAATCTTTCAGAAAGGCTCGGCAGGGTTGGGTTTTCTGACCGGGTCGATGGGGTGCGGGGCGTTATTGGGCGTGCTGTTGCTGGCGCGGCAGAAGAGTGTGGCGACGCTGCCGGGGCTGATGGCGCAGTCGACAATTCTGATGGGGGTGGGACTGATGACTTACGCGTGGTCGCCGAGTTATTGGCTGTCGCTGGTGACGATGTTTGTGATCGGCTATTCCATTGTGCGGCAGAATGCGGGGGGAAATTCGCTGGTGCAGATGGTGGTGCATGAGAAAGTGCGGGGGCGGGTGATGGCGATCTATGTGACGGCGCTGTCGGGGTTTCTGCCGTTTGGGACGCTGGGGGCGGGGGCTTTGGCGCGGCTGGTCGGGCCGCGGCCGGTGGTGTGTCTGGCGGCGGTGATTTGCCTGGCGGCGGCGATCTCGTACCAGCGCGTTTTGCCGCGCTTTCAGGATTGGGTGAAACAACAGGAGGAACCATGCGCCGTTTGAGCCATGCGGTTCTGCTATTCGCGTTTTGGATGAACGGCGCCGCGGTGGCGCAGGAGGCGGTGGGTGCGAAGCCGTCGCAATCGCCGCAGCTATTTGAGGAGATTGGCGAGATTCTGGGGGATTTGTCGAAGATCACGGGGTTGCCGGCGCCGAAGACGGTGGCGTCGGACACGATCTCCAAGGACGGGTTGAAGAAGTTTCTGGAAGACCGGATCAAGGAGTTGGTGAAGCCGGAGGAGATCCGGGCCGAGGAAACCACGTTAAAGAAGCTGGGGCTGGTGCCGGCGGATTTTGATTTGAAGAAGATGACGGTTGACCTGCTGACCGAGCAGGCGGCGGCCTTTTACGACTATCAGAAGAAGAAGCTGTTCGTGATCGAGAGTGGGAACGGCGGGGGACCGGATTTCACGCAGCGCCCGGTGCTGGTGCATGAGTTGGCGCATGCGCTGGCGGACGTTCATTTCAATTTGGAGAAGTACATTCTGAAGGGCAAGAATGACGATGCGGCGGTGGCGCGGCAGGCGGTGATGGAGGGGCAGGCGACGTGGCTGATGAGCGAGTACATGCTGTTCAAGATGGGTACCAGCCTGCGGAAGGCGCCGGAGATGGCGGATGCGTTCAATCAGGTGGGGGGCGCGGCGCAGGGGGGCTTTCCGGTGTTTGATTCGTCGCCGCTGTATTTAAGGGAGTCGCTGCTGTTTCCCTATACGAAGGGGTTTGCGTTTCAGCAGGCGGTGATCCAGAAGTATGGGGACCGGGGGTTCCGGGAGGTGTTCACGAATCCGCCGGCGAGTGTGCAGCAGATTCTGCATCCGGAGAAGTATTTCGCGAAGGTGGTGCCGACCAAGCCGAAGCTACCGAAGGCGAAGACGAAGGGGTATGAGGGGCTGATTGAGGGCGGTGTAGGCGAGTTGGAGCACCAGATTCTGCTGCGGCTGTATGCCGAAGACCAGGTGGAGTTGGCGACGAAGTGGCGCGGCGGGCAGGTGAAGATTCTGGAGAACCGGAAGACGAAGGAAGTGCTGATGCTGTACGCGAGCGAGTGGGAGACGGAGGCGGATGCGAAGGCGTTCTACGATGCGTACCAGCGGATCTTGAAGGGCAAGAAGCAGGAGAAGGCGGAGGTGCGAGTGGACGGGCGGGTGGTGACGTCGGTGGAGTAAGAAAGGGAGCAACCGCCCGCGGGGGGCGAGCGGTTGCCGTGCGGCTTTTACAGGTAGCGGATGACCATGTAGACGTGGCAGACGGCTACCGACAGGAGCATCAGCAGGAAGCAGGACTTCATATAGGGCACGAAGCGGATGGGGTGTCCGGCGCGTTCGGCCAAGCCTGCGACGACCAAGTTGGCGGAGGCGCCGATGAGCGTGCCGTTGCCGCCTAGACAGGCACCAAGCGAGAGGGCCCACCAGAAGGGCATGAGAGCCTGTTCGCCGCCGAAGGTGGGGGCCATGGACTTGATCATAGGGATCATGGTGGCGACGAAGGGGATATTGTCGATGAAGGCCGAGAGGATGGCGGAGCCCCAGAGGATGGCGAGGACGGTAATGTTGCGGTCGCCGGCGGTGGCGGCGAGCAGTTTTTCGGCCATGGCGCGGATGACGCCGGAAGATTCGAGGCCGTGGACGAGGATGAAGAGGCCGACGAAGAACATGAGGGTGATCCATTCGACTTCGGCAAAAGCGTGGTGGACGTTCTTCGATTGGTGTTCGGCATCGTAGCCGAAGTTGTCGAGCAGGAGCAGGGCGGCGGCTCCAAAGATGGCAATGGTGGCCGGTTCCAGGTGGATGAAGCGGGCCGTGACGAAGCCGGTGATAACGCAGGCAATCACGGCAAGGGCCTGCTTCATGAGGCGGGGATTGGTGATGGCTTCGCGTTCGGAGAAGTTCATGACGCGTTTGCGGGCTTCCGGTGAGGTGACCAGATCCTTGCGCCAGATGAAGTAGACGGGGACGAGGGTGGCAGCCATGACGACCAGGACGACGGGCGTGAGGTTGACGACGAAGTCGTTGAAGGTGAGGCCGACGGCGGAGCCGATCATGATGTTGGGCGGGTCGCCGATGAGGGTGGCGGTGCCGCCGATATTAGAGAAAAGGATCTCGTAAACGAGGTAGGGGTAGGGCTTCACCTTCAACTCTTCGGTGATGACCAGAGTGACCGGGACGACCAGCAGGACGGTGGTGACGTTGTCGAGCATGGCCGACAGAAACGCGGTCACGATGGAGAGCATGATGAGGACGCCCATGGGTTCGGCGTTGACGCGCTTGGCGGCCCAAATGGCGATGTACTGGAAGATGCCGCACTTGGCGGTGATGTTGACGATCAACATCATGCCCATGAGGAGGCCGATGGTGTTGAAGTCGATGCCGCGGACGGCGGCCTCCTGATTGATGACGCCACAGATAATGAGCAGGCCGGCGCCGAGCAGGGCGAGGATGGCGCGGTTAATCTTCTCCGCGATGATGAGTGCGTAGACCAGTCCGAACAGGACGCTGGCGACGATGGCGGGACTCCATCCGAAGATGACGTGCGCCGCCCCGGGTTCCGAGTGCATTCGCTCTCCTTGTTGTTGTGCGATCCGAGGCTAGCGTTCAACCACGCACGCGTGCCAGGATTTCCCAGGGTGACATAATCCCCAGGAGTTTGCCGGATTTCGAGTCGACGACGGGCAGATTGCCGCCGTGTTTGTAGAGTTGGAGGACGGCTTCGATAACGGGGGAATCGGGGCAGATGGAGGGGGAGTGGTCGTCATCGAGGAAGTCGGAGATGGGGCGGTCCCAGGCGTCGGCGAGTTTCTCCTGGAGGGCTTCGGCGTTGCTGCTGAGGAAGGTGAGGTCCTCGACGGATTTGTGGTTGAAAAGTGCGGCTTTCGGAAGCAGGACCTCCCAGATGTCGTAGAGGTCGAACATGCCGCGATAGTGGCCGTCGAGTTCGACGACGGGGAGGCCGCGAACGCGCATTTCCATGAGCAGGTGGAAGGCCTGGCCGAAGGTGTCATGCATGGAGAGCGTGACGGGCGCGGCGTTCATGATGGTTTTGGCAGTCATAGAGAATCCTTTCGGCGCAGAGAAGCCGATGCGCAGAGTCAGAAAAATGGGGCGATTCGCGGGGCCGGGCGGGTCAGCCGCCGAGCGAGTCGCACTCGCCGGTACCGGCGAGGTCTTCGAGTTTCGAGCCATGGTCGTCCCAATGCTGGGGCACGGTGGCACGCATGCAGACGAGCTCTTCTGTGGTTTTGCATTCACAGTCGGGCAGGTCGCATTTGGGGAACTTCTTCGGAGGTGCTGCGGATTCAGACGGGGCTGACATGATGGGCTAAGCCTCCTCGAAACGTTGTTGGAAACCTGGGGTGAAGTGGCGGCGCCCGGCGGCATCGATGAGCAGGGCGTCGAGGTTGCGGGAGCGGGCCAGGGCAAGGCCTTTTTCGGGGCCGAGGACGAACATGGACATGGCCCAGACGTTGGCATCTTCGGCGGTGGATGCGATGACGGAGACGGCCTGGCACGGCATGGACGGGTAGCCGGTGCGCGGATCGATGATGTGGTGGTAGCGGACGCCGTTGACGATTTTGAAGCGCTCGTAGTCGCCGGAGGTGACCAGGGCGGCGTCGCGGAGGCGGACCCGGCCGAGCAGTTGGCCGCGTTCCCCCCGGGGGTGCTGGATGCCGAGGCGCCAATCGTCACCGCCGTGCGTGCCGGACAGGCGCATATCTCCGCCGCCGACGACCATGGTGTTGGGGAAGCCGGCGTCGCGGAGCACGGCGGTGGCGCGGTCGACGGCGTACCCCTTGGCAATCGCGCCCAGCCCGATGCTCATGCCGGAGATAGTGAGCCGGACGCGATTGCCAGAGACCTGGATATTGCGGAAATTGATGCGGGAGCGGGCGGCGGCGACGGTTTCGGGTGACGGGGGATGGAAGTCGTCGCTGGCCCAATTCCAGATTTTGCCCATGCCGCGCCAGGTGATGTCGAAGGCGCCTTCCGTGGCTTCGCTGACGGCAATGCCGCGGCGGATGATGGCGGCGAGTTCGGCGGGGACTTCGACGAAATCGCCACCGGCGTTGCGGTTGATGGCCGAGAGGGGGGATTGGGGCTTGTAGTCGCTCATCAGCAGGTCGATGCGGGTGAGTTCGGCGTAGGCGGCTTCGATGGCCTGGGCAGCGCGGCGGGGCTCGCCGTGATGGACAACTTCGATGGTCCAGAGGGTGCCCATGAGGCCGCGCTGGACGCGCAGGGAGCCGTCGGGGCCACGCTCGCGGGAACGCAGCTGGATGGTGAGCGGGATGGAGACCAGTCCGAGTGCGGCGAGGGATTTGAGAGCGGCGCGGCGGTTCATAGGGACTATTTGAGTTTGGCGGCGCGTGCCAGGACGGCCGGGGTGGCGGACGCGTCGCCGGGGCGAGGCGTACCGGGGTGAATGCATTTGGCCGGGCAGCCTTCGGCGGCTTTGACGAGGTCGGCGAAAGTGCCGTGGTCGAGAGGGCCCAAATAGGCTTGCTTGTTGCCGTCGTAGAGGAACAGACGGGCGTTGACTTTCATGCAGTCATTGCAGGAGGTGCAGAGGAAGGAGTCGATGTAGGGGTCGGCGGATGCCGGTGGTTCGGGGGTGGGGGGTTGGGTGGGTTCCGGAGCCTTCGGTTTCATCGCTTCGACAGGGGCTACGGGGGCGGCCTGGAGATCCGCGCCCTCCTTCGCTGAAGCTACGGCGGGCCCCACTTCAGGACCCACCTGGGTGCCGGTCAGGTAGTTGACTAAGCGGAGGACGGCTTGGGTGGCACCTTCGCGGCGGGCGGTGTCCAGCGCGGCTTCGGAGGGGGGCGGCGGGGCCTCGGGGCGGGCGGAGAGTTCCTCTTTCCAGCCATCCAGGCGACGGTAAGCGGCGGCGTCATGGGCGGTGAGGGCCGCGCGTTGGGGGGTGCCGTCGGCGGCGGTGAAGGCGACGTAGGGAATGTCGGCCTCGTCTTCCCAGGCCAAGGGAGGAATGACGGGGGCATTGGGTGGCGGCACGGCTTCGGTGCCAGGTTGGTGCACCTCCAGGCCGGATTCGGGGGAATGGCGGAACAGCGGAGCCCAGGCGTCGCGGGAATGGAGAATAACGACCGGGCCGGAGGCGGCTGCGATCTGGTCGACGGTGTCGAGCAGGTGGGCAACGTGGCTGAGGGCGGTTTGGCCGACCAGGGCCTGCCCGAAGGCGAGGCGGAGGAGGGGCAGGTCGAAGGTGGTGGGGTCCGGAGCGTGGATGAGGACGGTGACCGGGAGTTGCGCGTGGAGGAAGCGGGTGAAGGCGCGGATGGGGAGTTCGTAGAAGTCTGCGGCAGCGGCGATGGCGAGGATGGGCGGCGCACTGAGGAGGTCGGCGGGGGAGGCCTGGAGCCGGGC
>JAEUQF010000346.1 GCA_016789745.1 Bryobacterales bacterium | reverse complement strand
GGGGCGCAGCAGACCTATGAAGCAGCCTGGCTGGCGGTGCTCACGGCAACGGTGGGCGCGCTGGTGGTGGCCTTGATTCTGGCGCTCAGCCTGGGCCGGATTATCGCCAATCCGCTGAAGGAAGCGGCTGCGGTTCTGGGGCGGGTGGCCGAAGGCGACTTCACGGTGCACATGGAAACGCGTTCAAAAGATGAAGTGGGCCAGATGGCGGCATCGTTGAACCGGGCGGTGGAGGACATGCGGTCGGCGTTGACCGAGATCCGGTCGCGGTCGGGCGAGGTGTCCGAGGCGGCCGAGAACCTGGCGTCGGCAAGTGAAGAGCTGAGTTCGGGCGCGCAGGAACAGGCGTCGAGCCTGGAAGAGACGTCGGCGAGTTTGGAAGAGATCACGGCGACGGTGAAGCAGAATGCCGACAGCGCGCGGCAGGCCAATCAACTGGCGGCCGGGTCGCGAGAGGCGGCCGGACAGGGCAGCCAGGTGGTGGGTTCGGCGGTGACCGCGATGGGCGAGATCAATCATGCCTCGAAACGCATTGCCGACATCATCACGACCATCGATGAGATTGCCTTCCAAACGAATCTGCTGGCGCTGAACGCGGCGGTGGAAGCGGCGCGGGCCGGGGAGCAGGGACGCGGCTTTGCGGTAGTGGCGGCCGAGGTCCGGAATCTGGCGCAGCGCAGCGCGACGGCGGCCAAGGAGATCAAGACGCTGATCCAGGACTCGGTGCGGAAGGTGGATTCGGGCACCGAACTGGTGAACAAGTCGGGCGCGACGTTGGAAGAGATTGTGACCAGCGTGAAGCGTGTGACCGATATCGTGAGCGAGATCGCGGCGGCGTCGGGCGAGCAGGCAACTGGGATCGACCAGGTGGCCAAGGCAATGACGCAGATGGACAAGGTAACGCAGGCCAACGCGGCGCAGACCGAGGAACTGAGTGCGACGGCGCAGACGTTGAATGAACAGTCGGCGCGGATGCAGGAGCTGATTTCGCGCTTCCGGCTGGGCGATGACGGCGCGGCGCAGCATCATGCGCGTCCGCGGGCGAAGGCGAAGGCGCCGGCCGTGCCGCGGCGCAGCGTGAAACCGACGTCGGCGCGGTCCCTGGCGGCACTGCATGCGGCCACGCCTCCGGAAGCCGCCGTGGCGGCCAAGCCGGTGACGGCGGGCGAAGACGGGTTTGAGGAATACTAAGCGGGAGGCCAGACCAATGTCGACACAAACAGGGGCGGCAGCGGGCGCGGCGGTGCTCGATACGGGGGCGCAGACCGGCAGCCAGTGTCTGAGCTTCCGGATCGGGGAAGAGGAGTACGGCATTGACATCCTGCGCGTGCAGGAGATCAAGGGCTACTCCAATATCACGCGGATTCCAAACACACCACCGCACATCAAGGGGGTGATCAACCTCCGCGGCGCGGTGGTTCCGGTGGTGGATCTGCGGGCGAAGTTTTCGATGGAACTGATGGAGTACACCAAGTTCACGGTGATTATTCTGGTAGCGGTGGCATCGAAGACGATGGGGCTGATCGTGGATGCGGTGAGCGACGTCCTGGATATCAAGGAGGAGGACATCCAGGCGCCGCCGGAGTTGGGCGTCAGCGTGGACACGCGGTTTATGCGCGGGATGACGACGGTAAACGAGCGTCTGGTGGCGATTCTCGACGTGGACCGTCTGCTGGGGGAGGACCTGGCGGCGGCCGGCGGCGTGGACTAGCCGAAGCGGGAGTGTTCCCATGGATACGCGCGGTGGCATGCGGGATGAGGATTTCCGGTTCTTCCGGAGCCTCATCCACAAAGAAACGGGGATCTGGCTGGGCGACCAGAAACGGTCGATGCTGGCGTCGCGGCTGTCGCGGCGGCTGCGGGAACTGCGGCTCGATGACCTGCATGCCTACCGGGTCTGGCTGGAGACGGCCGACGCCGGCGGGTCGGAGCTGGTGCATGCCATCAACCGGGTCACGACGAACAAGACGGACTTTTTCCGCGAGCCGGAGCATTTCATTGTCTTGAAGGACTGGGTGGCCGGGCGCGGGTCGGCGACACGGTTGTGGTGCGCGGCGAGTTCGACCGGCGAGGAGCCGTATTCGCTGGCGATGACGCTGGCTGAGGTGTTCGGGATGCAGGCGCCGTGGAGTATTCTGGCGACCGATATCGACACCGAGGTGCTGGCGGCGGCGGCGGCTGGCATTTATGGCGAAGACCGGCTGCGGACGCTGCCGGCGGGGATGAAGCCGCGCTACTTTCTGCGCGGGCGCGGCAAGTACAGCGGGCAGGCGTGTGTGCGGCCGGAGGTACGGCGCCATGTCGAGTTCCGGCGGGTGAACCTGGTAGGCGAGCAATGGCCGGTGGGGGAGCGGTTTGACGCGGTCTTCTGCCGCAATGTGCTGATCTATTTCGACCGGGAAACGCAGCAGCGGGTGGTGGAGCGGCTGCTGGGGCGGCTGGTGCCCGACGGATTGTTGTTTTTGGGGCACAGCGAGAGCCTGCATTGGATGGCGCACCAGGTGGAGACGGTTGCGCACACGGTATACCGCAAGCGTGTCGGCCAGTGGGGTGGCGGGCAATGAGTAGAAGGGAGGAACTGGTAGAGAAGGTTGTGTACGTGGGGGAGGTGTTTGCCAGCAGCCAGCCGGCGCGCGTGCAGACGCTGCTGGGCTCCTGCGTGGCGGCGTGTTTATATGACGAAGCGGCGCGCATCGGGGGGCTGAATCACTTTCTATTGCCGGGAACAGCGCGGCGGGATGCGGATGCGGCTCGTTATGGGGTGCACGCGATGGAACTGCTGATCAACCGGCTGATGCAACTGGGGGCTGAGCGGGGGCGATTGCAGGCGAAGGTGTTCGGCGGAGCGAATCTGCGCGGCTTCGGGAGCCTGCGGGTGGGGACGCGGAACCGCGAGTTTGTGCGCGAGTTTTTGAAGACGGAGGGCATTCCGATCCGGGCCGGGCGGCTGGGGGGAAACCAGCCGCTGCAGGTGCGCTTCTACACCGAGACCGGGCGGGCGATGGTGAGGGCGCTGGGGCGGCAGGAAGGGCAGTTGCTGCAGGAAGTGGCGGTGGAGGAGCGTAGCATGCGGAGCCGGCTTGAGAAGCCGTTGTGGGAACCGGACGAGTACGTTTTGTTTGAGCAGTAGGTTGCGATATGGCGAAGATCAAGGTCCTGATCGTGGATGATTCGGCGCTGGTACGGCAGTTGCTGACGAAGGTGTTGGCGTCCGATGCCGGCATTGAAGTAGTGGGGGTAGCGGCCGATCCGGTGATCGCGCAGGAGAAGATTCGGCTGCTGCAGCCGGATGTGCTGACGCTGGATGTGGAGATGCCGCGGATGGATGGGCTGACGTTTCTGGAGAAACTGATGCGGGCCCATCCGATGCCGGTGCTGATGGTGAGTTCGCTGACCGAGCGCGGCTGTGAGACCACGCTGCGGGCGCTGGAGTTGGGCGCCGTGGATGTGGTGGCAAAGCCGAAGATCGACATCGAGCGGGAGACGCAGGAGATTGCTCGCGAACTGGTGCAGAAGGTGAAGGCGGCGGCGATGTCGCGGGTGCGCCGCGGGGGTGCGGCGCGGGCGGCAGCGGCGGTGCCCGAAGCGGTGGCGCCGAGGCCGCTGGCCGGGGCGACGCACAAGGTGATCGCGGTAGGCGCGTCGACGGGCGGGACCGAGGCACTGCGCGAGTTTCTGGGGGCGTTGCCGGCCGATTCGCCGGGTTTGGTGATTGTGCAGCATATGCCGGCGAACTTCACGCGGGCGTTTGCGCAACGGTTGAACCAGGCCTGCCGGATCCGCGTGGCCGAAGCACGGGATGGGGACCGGGTGCTGCCGGGCCATGCGCTGCTGGCGCCGGGCGATTTTCATATGGTGGTGGAGCGCAGCGGGGCGCAGGTGTCCGTGCGGCTGAACCAGTCGCCGCGGCTGAATCATCACCGGCCGGCGGTGGATGTGCTGTTTCAGTCGTGCGCGCCGCAGTTGGGCAGGAATGCGGTGGCGGCGCTGTTTACGGGCATGGGGTCGGATGGGGCGCAGGGGATGCTGGCGATGCGGCGGGCTGGAGCGCGGACCATGGCGCAGGATGAAGCCAGTTGCGTGGTGTTCGGGATGCCAAAGGAGGCGATAGCCTTGGGGGCGGCCGAAGAGGTGGTGCCGCTGCACCGGGCGGCCGAGGCGGTGTTGCGGTTGGCGGGCGGGCGATAACAGCTTCCGAAGGCTATACTGGGCCTTCCATGCGCTTCTACTTCAATCCTTATCGGGAGCGGCGGCGGGCGTTTCATCGATCGCTCGAGGGGTATGCCGTTACGCCCCTGGTGCGGCTGGGGCCGGTGTATGTGAAGGATGAATCGCAGCGGCTGGGGCTGAATGCATTCAAGGTGCTGGGGGGGTCGTGGGCGATGCACCGGGTGCTGGAGCAACGTGCGGTGAACGTGTTTTCCTGCGCCACCGATGGCAATCACGGAAGGGCGGTAGCGGCGACGGCGCGGCGGTTGGGGTATCAGGCGGTGGTGTTTGTGCCCGCGAACATGGTGCCGGCGCGGATCGAGAATCTGCGGCGGGAAGGGGCACGGGTGGAGGTAGTGGAGGGCACCTACGACGAGGCGCTGCGCCGCTGCGCGGCCGAGAGCGAGGCCCAGGGTTGGCAGGTGATCTCCGACAGCGGCTACGGGGGCTACCTGGAGATTCCGCAATGGGTGGTGGAGGGCTACGCGACCATCTTCGAAGAATGCGAGGAGCAGATGGCGGAGCGGGGTTGGGCGCGGCCGCGGGTGGTCATGATCCAGGCGGGCGTGGGCGGGCTGCTGTGCGCGGCGGTGCGGCATTTTCGCGCTTGGGGAGACGGGACGCAGGTGGTGTGTGTGGAGCCGGAGGATGCCGATTGCCTGATGGCGTCGATTACGTCGGAGGGCGGGCGCCCGCGGGCATCGCAGGGTTCGCAGAACTCGATTATGTCGGGGCTGAACTGCGGAGAAGTATCGCTGTCGGCGTGGGAGGAGAATCGGGACGGGGTGGACCTGTTCCTGACCATTGGGGATGTCTGGGCCGAACGGGCGATGCGGCGGTTGGCGGCCGCAGGCGTGGTGGCGGGGGAGTCGGGCGCGGCAGGGTTGGCGGGTTGGCTGGCGTTGTGGGAGGCGCCGGAGTTCGCCCCGGCACGGGAGCAGATGGGGTTAACCGAGCAAACGCCGGTGCTGGTGATCAACACCGAAGGGGCCACCGATCCGGAGGGATACCGCCGGGTGGTGGGTTGATTGCCTAGCAGGCTGCGGAAAATATCTCTGGGCCGCCGATGAACGCAGATGGACGCAGATACGTTTATCCGCGCGCATCGGAGGCTAAGTCCGATAGGGGCGTTTTCAGGACCCTGCTAGGGCAACACCGCAAAGACGCGGGCTGGGCCGCCCGAGCCGCCTTTGATCTTCAGGGGAGCGACGATCAGCGTAGCGCCTTTCACAGGCAGCCGGTCCGCATTGGCGATGTTCTCGATGCCGTAGATGTTGGCGCCGGAAATGACCTGGTGGGCTTCGAAGAGTTTCGAGTTGCCGGGGTCTGTACTGGCGGTGTCGATGCCGATGGCGGTGACGCGTCGCTGGGCGAGCACGGCGGCGGCCTGTTTGCTGATGCCGGGGAAGTGCAGGTTCTGGGTGTCGCCGGGGACATCGGAGCCCAGGTAGGCCTTGCGGTTCGGCCAGTGCTTGCCCCAGCCGGTGCGGAAGACGACAATGGCGCCGGCGGGAATGGGGCCGTGCTGTTTCTCAAAGGCGGCGATGTCGGCCGGGGTGGCGGTGTAGTCGCGGTTTTTCGCCGACTGGGCGCTGATGTCGATGACGAAGGCGGGGCCGACGAACTTGTCGACGGGAATGGCGTCGAGCGTCTGCTTGCCTTCGGAGAAATGGATGGGGGCATCGACATGGGTACCGCCGTGTTCATCCATGGAGAAGCCGCCGGCGGCGTAGAAGAAGCCCTGCGGGGTTTTCTGGAAGGAGTCGCGGCGGTAGGAGAAGCCTTTGGCGTTGGGCCAGTAGATGGTCTGGGAGTCGAAGGCGTAGGTGAGGTCGATGAGTTTGGCGGGATCGATGGCGAGCAGGAGGAGCGCTAGTAGTTTCACGGCGGTTGGGGTGTTCTTAGCGTACTACTGCCAGTGTTCGAGCAGGAAGAGGTCGGCACCGAAGCGGTCGAGCTGGGCGTAGAGGAGTTCGCGACCGTCGGGGGAGACGGCCAGGCCGGTGTCCCAGCGTGCCGGCAGGCGGCGCATGCGTAGGACTTCACGGGTGGCGTTGCCGTCGAGCGAGCGGGCGTGGATGACGGCACGGGCATCGGCGCCGGCGGGCAGCAGTTCCAGGTAGAAGAGGGTGGTGCGGGAGAGGGTCCAGTTGCCCCAGAGCGGGCCTTGCAGGGAGGCCAGCACGGTCTGTTCGGGGCCGCCTTCGGCAGGCATGCGGTAGAGGCCGGTGCCGCTGGCGCCTTTTGAGTAATAGACATGGCGGCCGTCCGGGGACTCCATGGGGGCGAAGCCGCCGTTGGTGGTAAGCCGCTGGGCCGGGCCGCCGTCGACCGGGCGCTTCCAAATCTGGAAGCCCGCGGCTTCGTCCGAGGCGTAGTAAATGGAGCGGCCGTCGCCGGACCACCAGGGCAACACCTCCTGGCTGGGGCCGGTGACGAAGGGCTTGGGGGCGCCGCCGAGGGAGGGGATGATGTAGAGGTCGCTGCTGCCCTGGGCGCGGGTTTCGAAAACGATGCGGAGCCCGTCGGGCGACCAGCGCGGAGCCGAGACCTGGGCGCCGCCGAAGTCGATGAGTTTGCGGAGTTGCCTGCCGTAGCGATCGCAGGTCCAGAGGGCGCTGACGCCGGTGCGGGTACTGCGGAAGACCAGGCGGCTGCCATCGGGCGAGTACTGCGGGGCCATGTCGAAGTACGTGGAGGCGATGCGGGTTTCGGGCGGGCGGCTGGCGTCGGTGGGGATGGCCCAGATGTTCATGTCATCGTCGGGGGTGGACCAGACGAGGCGAACGCCATTGGGGGAGACGGCGGGTTGGACGGCGGAGAGGCCGAAGCCAGGGATGCGGGTGGGCGCGGCGCCATTGACAGGGACACGCCAGAGGAGGCGGGAGGTGGAGCCTCGCTGGAGGCTGGCGATGAGGGCGGTGCCGTCCGGGAGCCAGGCGAGGCCGCGCATGCCGGTGCTCTCGGTGGTGAGGCGCCGGGGGTCAGGGAGGCGGCTGGGATCATCGGCGAGGGCGAGCAGGTAGATGTCCTCGATCTGCTCGGTGCGCGAGCGGCGGAAGGCGAGAGTGCGGCCGTCGGGCGAGAGCGCGGGGCAGCTGTCGCCGGCGTAGCCGACCGGGGGCGAGGTGAGCCATTCGCGGCGGTTGGCGGCGAGCCAGAAGCGGACCAAGCGCAGGGGTTGGCCGGGAGCTTCGCGATCGGCAGCGATGAGGGAGCGGGAGTCGGGTGACCAGGCGAGTTGGGCGAGACTGCTGGAGGCTTCCTCGACGTCGCCCCAGGAACGTTCGGCGCCACCGTCCAGGGTGCGGGTAAGCAGCGTCATGCGGCCGTCGCCGCGATGGCGGAAGAAGGCGAGCGACTTGCCGTCGGGGGACCAGGCGAGGCCGGCTTCGGCCTGCGGGGTGCGGGTGACGGGGGTGGCCTGGTCGGCGTCCAGGGGCTGGAGGAAAATATCGGTGGTGCCGTCGGGGGTATCTTCGGCGAGGAAGGCGAGGGTCCGGCCGTCGGGCGAGAAGGCGGGCATCGATTCGCCGCCCGGCATGGTGGTGAGCGGGCGCGGTTCGGAGGCGTGGCGTGGGGGAGCGTAACGGCGGGCGGCGACGAAGCCGGTGAGCAGGGCGACGATGACGATCACGCTGGCGACGAGGGCGAAGCGCGGGGGGGCGGGGTTGGGACTGGCGGTGGGGACTGGGGGCGGCGGCGCGGCTTCCGTTATTTCGGCGACATAGCCGCCCTTGGGCATGGAGAAGCGGACGGTGTCGGCTTGGCCGGGGCCTTCGTAGTATTCGTCGAGCTTGGCCCGCAGGCGGCGGGCCTCGACGCGGACGATGGCGTCGGACTTGGTGTCGTAACCGGGCGTACGGTCGAAGACCTGGACACCGATCAGGCTTTCCTTGAGTTCGTCGCGCCGCCCGGCGGCGGAGCGTTCGACGATGAAGCGCAGGAAGCGGCAGAGGCGTGGAGAGGGTGCGAAGACGGAACTGCCCACCACCTGATCCAGGTGCCGTTCGATATGGGGTGGCAGAGGGGGCAGGGGAACAGTCACGAAACGCACCATCAGGATATCACGGGCGGACCGGGGCCGGGGCGGCATGCAGCCTGTAATGCATTGGAAACATTGAGTAAACGTGGGGTTAGCTGAGGGCATTTAACCCCTTCTCACCTTTTCGGGCGGGCTAGCCTGCGGGTAGGCTCGACCGTGGAGGACAAATGAAGCCATTTTGTATGCTGCTTTGGTTGTTTGGGTTGTTGGCCGTGCCGGAAGCCGAGGGGGGAGCGTTCCCCATCTCGACCTTCAACTGCCGCCAGAACGGGAGTGCTTGCGCCGGCGGCGGGAGCATTGAGCAATTGCCGGAAGTAAACGGGCTTTCGGGAATCAAGATGTGGGTGAACCAGCCACAGACGTACGTGACGTGCGGGTTCGAGGATTGCCTGGAGGAATTGAGTCTGGTGGAGTTGAATGTCATTGGACAGTTCGCGGGCACCTACGAGGTGGGTCAGCTCATTCCGTTCTCCTGGGATTTTACGATCGACTATAGCGGCCCGGGGCAAGTGAACCGCTGGGAGATCAGCGCCGGGATCTATAACGGAATTGCGGCTTACACGGCTATCAACGAAAGCGGAACGAATATCGGGCATATCACCGGGACGGCGAACCTGACGTCGTTCGGGTTCACCGACGGGATGGGCCTGCTGATTACAAGCCAGGTCCGGGTGTACTGGCAGGGACCGGCGGGGGATTCGCTGACCATTACAGTGCCCGGGAACTCGATGGACTTTGGCGTGGCGCCGGCGGCGGGTGTACCCGAACCGGGCACGGCCGGGTTGCTGCTGGGCGGGTTGTTGGTTGCGGGGTGGATGCGGAGGGGCCGGTGATCGCCGCATGGCTGTTGGGGGTGGCGGCGCTGGTGGCGGTGCCGCAGGCGCAGGGGGCGGCCTTTCCGATATCGGCATTCTCTTGTCTGCAGGATGACGAGGTCTGCCCGGGCGGGGCGACGATTGTGCAGTTACCGGAAGTGAACGGGCTGGCCGGAGTGAAGATGTACCTGAACGAGCCGGCGGTGTTCACGATGTGCCCGCAGTATGAGTGCAGTGAGCAGGAATCGCGGCTGGAGCTATTCGTGGAGGGCCGGATGGCGGGGGCTTTGCCGGCGGGTGTGGTGTTTCCCGTGTCCTGGGACTATGTGATCGATGGCGAGGGCGCGGAGGTGCTGCAGTGGGAGATACAGGTACGGATCTATCGCGAGGCATCGGGGCAAGTGGCGAGTTGGGGCGATAACGGCACGGGTTTCCGCGTACAGGGATCGCGGAATCTGACCTCCTTCGGTTTGCAGGACGGCGACCTGTTTGTGCTGGGAGCGACGCTGGAGGTGATCTGGGTGGGCGACCCGGACGCGATTCTGACGATCGATGTGCCGGCGAATTCCATTGACTTTGGCGCGGTGACGGCGCCGTCGGCGGATGTGCCGGAGCCGGGGAGTGCGGTGTTGGCGCTGTTGGGGCTGGCGATCCTGGCAGCCGGGAAAAAGCGTTAACTTTTACGGCGCAGGGAACGAATCGGGGCGGGTTCCGTATAAGTGTCAACTGGAGCCGACCATTGACTGATTCCTTACGTGATCTGCAGCACACCTTTCGCCGTCTGGCCCGCACCCCGGGCTTCACGCTTGCGACGATTTTGACCCTGGCGCTGGGGATCGGGGCCAATACGGCCATCTTCAGCGTGATTCATGGCGTGCTGCTGAAGCCGCTGCCCTATCGTGAGCCGGGACGACTGATCGGGGTTTGGCAGACGGCGCCAGGGGTGAACATCAAGGACCTGAATGCGTCGCTGGCGGATTACTTCACCTATCGTGAGGAATCGAAGACTTTCGAGGATGTGGCGATCTGGTCGGGGCGGTCGTACAGTGTCACGGAGTTCGCGGAACCGGAGCGCGTGGATGGCTTCGGGCTGACGTACCGGCTGCTGCCGATGCTGGGGGTGCAGCCGGCGTTGGGGCGGCATTTCGAGGAGAAAGACAACAAAGAGGGCAGCCCGGAGACAATGATGATCAGCCATGCCTACTGGCAGCGGCGGTTTGGCGGCGATCCGAAGGTGATTGGGCGGCGGATCCAGGTGGACGGGGTGGCGCGAGAGATCATCGGCGTACTGCCAGCGGACTTTTGGTTCCTGGACCGGCAGCACGAGGTGCTGTTGCCGTTCGTGTTCGACCGGGCCAAGATCCGGCTGGCGGGTTACAACTTCATGGCGGTGGCGCGGCTAAGGCCGGGGGTGACGCTGGAGCAGGCGAATGCCGATGTGGGGCGGATGATCGGGATTGAGTTGGAGCGATTTCCCCCGCCGAATGGGATGAGCCGCAAGATGATGGACGATGCGCGGCTGGGGCCGGCAGTGCGGTGGTGGAAAGACGAGTTGCTGGGGGATATCGGCAAGAGCCTGTGGGTGGTGATGGCGACGATCGGGATGGTGCTGCTGATTGCCTGCGCGAATGTGGCGAACCTGTTATTGGTGCGGGCCGAAGGGCGGGCGCAGGAGTTGGCGGTGCGGGCGGCATTAGGGGCGGGCCGGGGGCGCATCGCGCGGGAGTTGCTGATGGAGAGCCAGACGCTAGCGCTGGCGGGCGGCCTGCTGGGAATCGGTTTTGCGATTGGCGTGGTGAAACTGGTGATCGCGATGAGCCCGGCGCGGCTGCCGCGATTGGAGCAGGTGACGGTGGAGGGCATGCCTCTGCTGTTCACACTAGTGGTGTCGGTTCTGGCGGGCTTCGCGTTTGGCGCGATTCCGGTATTGAAACAGAAGGGACTGCGGTTGGCCGAGGCGCTGCGGGGGTCAGGGCGGAATACCAGCGCAAGCCGGGAGCGGCACTATGCGCGGAATACCCTGACGGTGGTGCAGGTGGCGCTGGCGCTGGTGCTGCTGGTGGGATCCGGCCTGATGATCCGGACGTTTCAATCGATGCGGAACGTGAACCCCGGCTTTACGGGGGCAGAGAGTCTGCAGACGCTGCGGATTTCGATTCCGCGCAGTGTGACGACGAAGGACGAGGAGATCCGGCGTTTGCAGCAGCAGTTGCGGGACAAGTTGGCGGAGGTGCCCGGGGTAACGGCGGTTAGCCTGATGAATGGCCTGCCGATGACGGGGTACAGCTCGCAGGATCCGATCATGGCGCGGGATCACACGTACCGGGAGAATCAGATTCCGCCGCTGCGCCGGTTTGTGTACGTGGGGCCGGGAGCGTTCCAGGCGCTGGGTACGCCGCTACTGGCGGGACGCGAGTACCGTTGGGACGAAGCGCTGCCGCGGCGACATGTGGTGATCATTTCCGATAACTTCGCGAGGGAGTATTGGGGGTCAGCCCAGGCGGCCATCGGCAAGCAGATCCGGGAGAGTCCGAATGAGCCGTGGCACGAGATTATCGGCGTGGTAGCGGATTTGCGGCAGGACGGGGTGGAGAAGAAGGCGCCGTCATCGGTTTACTGGTCGTTGCGCGGACATAATTCGATGACGTTTCTGGTGCGGTCGACGCGGGCCGGGACGGAGAGCCTGACGGCAGAGTTGCGGCGTGCGGTGTGGGAGGTGAACCGGAACCTGCCGGTGACGGAGATGCGGACGATGCGGGAGGTGTATGAGAAGTCGATGGCGCGCACGGCCTTCACGTTGACGCTGCTGGGCATCAGTGGGGTGATGGCGCTGCTGCTGGCGGCGGTGGGGATCTACGCGGTGATCTCGTACACGGTGACGCAGAGCCGGAGGGAGATCGGGATCCGTTTGGCGCTGGGGGCTCCGCAGGCGGCGGTGAAGATGAAGTTCGTGCGGAACGGATTGTATTGGGGCGGGGTGGGTGTGGCGTTTGGGCTGGCGGCGGCGGGCGGGCTGTCGCGGCTGATGACGGCGATCCTGTTTGAGATCAGCCCGCTCGATCCGCTGACCTATGTGGGCGTGTCGGTGGCGATTCTGGGGATGGCGGCCATTGCGAGTTACCTTCCGGCGCGGCGGGTGGCGCGGGTGGATCCGATGGAGGCACTGCGAGCGGACTGACCGCTACTGGTTGTCCTTCCACTCTTCGTACCAGGCCATCTGGATGGCTTCGAGCTTCGGCTCATTGGACTTGGCGGGGTCGTCGCCGAAGTCATCCAGTTCGGTGACCCACTTGTGCATGTCCGTAAAGCGGATCTGGAGCGGATCGGCGTCCGGGTGTGCTTCGTAGAGAGCGATGCCGATGTCTTCGGCATCGTTCCAGGTGAGTTGCTTAGGCATCGATTTTGGTTCCCTTCAAGGCGGCGCGAACGGCGGTGTTCATCATGTTCTCAGCGAGCGTCATGGTGGCTTCGTTGAGTTCGTCGATCTTGGCGCGGATGAGGTGATGATCCTCGGCGTGATAGGCCAGCAGCAACTGGTTCACGGCGTCGCTGGCTTTCTGGCGCTCTTCTTCGGTAAGTTCGAGCCAGGCATCGGAGGCGCGGGCTTTTTCGGTGGCGGCAAGGATATTGTCGGCCTCGACGCGGGCTTCACGCACCTGGCGCTGGGCGAAGTCATCCTCGGCCTTCTCGATGGATTCGAGGATCATCGCTTCCACCTGCTCGTCGGTGAGGCCGTAAGAAGGCTTCACTTCGACGGTCTGTTCCTTGCCGGTGCGGGCGTCGCGGGCGGTGACGCTGAGGATGCCGTTGGCGTCGATAAGGAAGCGGACTTCGATGCGCGGGGCCCCGGCGGGCATCGGGTCGATGTCTTTGAGATCGAAGCGCGCCAGGCTGCGGCAGTCCTTGACGAGTTCACGCTCGCCCTGCAGGACATGGATGAGCACGTTGCGCTGGCCGTCGACGGCGGTGGTGAAGGTTTCGGTGGCGCTGGCCGGGATGGTGGAGTTGCGATGGATGATCTTGTTAACGACACCGCCCATGATCTCGATGCCGAGCGAGAGCGGGGTGACATCGAGCAGCAGTTTGTCTTCGACATCACCGGAAAGGATGCCGGCCTGTACGGCAGCGCCCAGGGCGACCACTTCATCGGGATTGAGTTCGGTGTGGGGCTTGGCTTTGAAGAGGACCTCGACGGCGCGGCGGACCATTGGGATGCGGGTGGAGCCGCCGACCATGACCACTTCATCGATGTCGTCGATGCTAACACCGGAATCGGCGATGCACTGGCGGCAGGGGCCGAGCGTACGGTCGACGATGTCGGTGATGAGGCTTTCAAAGAGTTCTCGGGTGATCTGGCGGTGGTACTGGCGGGCGCCGTACTCGAACTGAATGTGGACGAAGGGAACGTAGCTGAGTTGTTCCTTGGCGTGAATGACGGCGCGGCGGAGCAACTGCACGGCCTCGCCGTTTTTCGACAGATCCTCGCCCCATTCGCTTTGGATATCTTCGAGCGCGATGCGCAACAGGCGGTTGTCGATGTCGTCACCGCCCAGGTGGGTGTCGCCATTGGTGGCCAGGACTTCGAAGATGCCGTCGTGCAGGCGAAGGATGGAGATATCGAAGGTGCCACCGCCAAGATCATAGACAGCAACGACGCCGTTCTGGCGCTTGTCAAGGCCGTAGGCGAGGGAAGCCGCGGTGGGCTCATTAACGAGGCGCAGGACTTCCAAGCCGGCAAGGCGCCCGGCGTCTTTCGTGGCCTGGCGCTGGGCGTCGTTGAAGTAAGCCGGGACGGTGATCACGGCCTGCGTGATGGGCGTGCCAAGGGCCTCTTCGGCGTTGCGCTTCAGTTCGGCCAGCACCTGCGCGGAGATCTCGGGCGGCGTGAGTGTCTTTTCGCCGAGTTGCAGTTTGATGACCTGCTCGCTGTCGGAAGCGAGGCGGAAGGGGAACAGGCCGATTTCTTCTTTGATGTCGCCGACGCCACGGCCCATGAGTCGCTTGACCGAATAGACGGTGCGCTCGGGCTGTTCGATGAGGAGAGTTCTAGCGGCGTTGCCCACAACGAACTGGCCGTCTGTGTAGGAGACAATGCTCGGCACCAGCAGTTCGCCATCGGCGCCGGGGATGACCTTCGGGCCGGTGTGATCCATGTAGGCCACCAGGGAGTTGGTTGTGCCCAAATCAATTCCGACGATTTTGGATTTGCGGTGTTCGCCAAAGTCTATATCAAATACCTGACTCATGCCGGTGTGTTCTGGCCTGACGGGGCCAGCTCCTTTTCCACCTCATTGACGAGGTTTCTGATGTAGCTGCGGCGATTCATGACGCCGCGAATCTGCTGTAGTTTCGGGCTCCCCGGGGCGGCATCGTATTCGGCCGAGAGTTGTTGGAGTTCGGCGTCGATAGCCTGGCGGAGTTGAAGGAAATGATCGCGCATGCCGGCGAGTTCGCCGCGGGCGTCCTCATCGCCCATGCGGGCTTCTTCGAGCGCCATGTTCAATTCGAAGACTTCTTCCAGCAGTTCCGGGGGTACGTCCTTGGTGCGCTGCTCGACAACGTCAAGGCCTTCTAGTTTGAGAAGGTATTCGATGCGCTGCAGCGGGTCGCGAAGGGTGCGCCAGGCATCGTTGAGGAGCGCGGACTTCTGTTCGGCCTGGGCGCGTTCGGCCGCAGGTTTCGAAGCGAAGCGATCGGGGTGGTATTCGCGGCTGAGTTGGTAGAAGCGCTTCTGCAGGAAGTCGACGTCCAGGGAAAGGCGGCGGTCGATGCCGAGGATTTCGAAGTAGTCCATGAGAAAAGAGCAGGCTTCGGCTGTGCGAAGAGAATAAACCCGCCCGCCGGTCGCGGGAAAGCTACGGCGGGCAGGACGGCCGGGTTAGGCCGAAAACGAAGTGCCGCAACCACAGCCGCGCTTGGCGTGCGGGTTGTCGAACACGAATCCGGAGTGAATGAGCGAATCCTTCCAGTCGAGCGTCATGCCGTCCAAATAGACCATGCTCTTGGGGTCAACAAAGACGTTGACGTCGTCGAACTGGAATACTTTGTCGGTGGTGCGCGGCTTCGGGTCGAACTTGAACTGATAGCTCAAGCCGGAGCAGCCCCCGCCGAGCACGCCCAGACGCAACCCGCCCTGGGTAACGCCTTCGCGTTTGAATGCGGCGCGGATTTTCTCAACCGCTTTGGGGGTAACCTGAATCATCGTCATAGTCACTCAAAAGTTAGTTTAGAGTTAGTGGGAAGCCGTGGCGGCGGGAACCTCCGCGCCGGTCTTCTTCTTGTAATCGCTGATGGCGGCCTTAATGGCGTCTTCTGCCAGCACCGAGCAGTGAATCTTCACGGGCGGGAGAGCCAGTTCGTTCACGATTTCGGTGTTCTTGATGGCGAGCGCTTCGTCCACCGTTTTGCCCTTCAGCATTTCGGTGGCGAGCGAAGACGACGCAATGGCGCTGCCGCAGCCGAAGGTTTTGAACTTCGCGTCTTCAATGATGCCGGTTTCGGGGTTGACCTTCACCTGCAGCTTCATGACGTCGCCGCATTCGGGCGCGCCCACCATGCCGGTGCCGACATTGGGGTCGCTCTTATCCATGGACCCGACGTTGCGGGGGTGGTTGTAATGATCGAGAACCTTATTCGAATAAGCCATCGTTGTTACCCTCTTACCCTCTGATTAACCAAGCGATTTTTGTTAGTGGGCCGTCCACTGTACTTTCGAGAGGTCTACGCCCTCTTTGAACATTTCGTACAGCGGCGACAGTTCGCGCAGCTTTTTCACAACATCGATCACCTTGGCGGCCACGTAGTCGACTTCCTCTTCCGTTGTGAATCGTCCCAGACCGAAACGGATGGAGGAGTGCGCAAGGTCGTCACCGGCGCCGAGAGCCTTGAGCACGTAGCTGGGCTCCAGGGTGGCCGACGTACACGCCGAACCGCTGGAAACGGCTACGTCATTAATGCCCATGAGCAGCGACTCGCCTTCGACGTAGGCAAAGCTGATATTCAGGTTGTGCGGCAGGCGGCTTTCCATGCTGCCGTTCACGTAGGTTTCGTCCAGTTCCGCTTCCAACTTGGCGCGCAGTTTGTCGCGCAGCGCGCCCAGACGCTTCGCTTCGGAGTCCATCTCCTGGCGGCACAGTTCACAGGCCTTACCCAAACCGACGATGCCCGGAACATTCAGCGTGCCCGAACGCATGCCGCGCTCATGACCACCGCCGTCCATCTGGGCGGTCAACTGCACGCGCGGGCTCTTGCGGCGCACGTACAGGGCGCCCACGCCTTTCGGCCCATAAAGCTTGTGGCCGGAGAGCGAGAGCAGGTCGACGTTGTCGGCAATCACGTTCACCGGAATCTTGCCGACGGCCTGCACGGCATCGGTGTGGAAGAGAACGCCGCGTTCCTTGGCGATTTTGCCGATCTCGCGCACCTGCTGCACGACGCCGATTTCGTTGTTGGCGTACATAATGGAGATCAGAATCGTCTTGTCAGTGATCGCCTCCTTGAGCATGTCGAGGTCGATCAGGCCGGAAGCCAGCACCGGGAGATAGGTGATGCGGCAGCCGTGCTTTTCGAGGCGCTTGCAGGTGTCGAGCGTCGCCTTATGTTCGGTGGCGGCAGTGATGATGTGATTGCCGCGCTCGGCATACATTTCGGCCACACCCTTGATGGCGAGGTTGTTGCTTTCGGTGGCGCCGCTGGTGAAGACGATTTCCTTAGGCGTGGCACCGATCAGATCCGCGATCTGTTTGCGGGCCAGTTCGACGGCCTCTTCGGCTTCCCATCCGAAGGCGTGATTCCGGCTGGCGGCATTGCCGAATTTATTCGTCAGGAAGGGCATCATGGCTTCCAACACGCGCGGGTCCATCGGCGTGGTGGCATGGTAATCCATGTAAATGGGGAAGTTCATAGTTCTCCTCTAAATCCTTGGGTGGGGCGAGCCGGGGAGTGCGTCGGAATCATGTACAGCCGCGAATCCGGGTTGTCTTCCGACATGTCCGCAATAGTGATGCTCGCCAACAGGTCCTGGATTCCTTCATGAATCTTGCGAAGTGGTTCTCTCACGTTGCAATGATCCGTCTGGTCACAGGGCTCGCCGTGATCGGTGAAGCACGACGTCAAAATGATGGGCCCGTCGATGGAGCGGATGACTTCGAGCGCGTTGATCTGGCGCGGATCGCGCGCCAGCTTGTAGCCGCCGTTGGTGCCATGCTCGCTGCGCAGGAATCCGTTCCGCGCCAACTTCTGCAGCACCTTTGCCAGCAGGGGCAGCGGAATACGGTAGGCTTCGGCGATCTCCTTGGCACTGGCACTGCCCTCGGGCGCCTTTAAGGAAAGGTGCTTGAGGGCGATGAGACCGTAGTCCGCCTTTTTGGTCAGCTTCAGCATCCGATATACGACCTTAGGAGTCCTATTTCAGTTATACCCGCTACAGCGCCCCGGGTCAAGAGCATTCTAGACCAAAAGGATCGCATATGGTGCGACCGGATTGGTCGGGATTCCATTGAGTGGTGATTTTCCGGGGTTCAGCGCCGAAGGTTTCGCAGCCCATGGCATTCTGAAATGGTGCAGACTTCCCTTCCCTGGGAGATCCCCCGGCGCCAGTTCACGGTGACGTCGCTGACGGAATCCATCAAGCGGGCGCTCTATGCGGAGTTCACCGATATTTGGGTGAGCGGTGAGATATCAGGATTGAAGCTGGCGGCGAGCGGGCATGTGTACTTTACGTTGAAGGACAGCGAATGCCAGGTGCGCTGCGTGCTGTATTCGCGCACGGCTCGCTTTGTACGCTTCAAGCCGCGGGATGGGGTGGAGGTGCTGGTGCGCGGGCGCATTGATGTGTATGCGCAGAAGGGCGAATACCAGCTGATTGTCGATGCGCTGGAGCCGCGGGGGCACGGGCAGTTGCAGGTTGCATTCGAGCAGTTGAAGCAGAAGTTGCAGCAGGAGGGGCTGTTCGCGCAGGAGCGCAAACGGAAGTTGCCGCCGTATCCGAAGCGGATTGGTCTGGTGACATCGCCTTCCGGGGCGGTGATTCGCGATTTGCTGCATGTGCTGACGCGGCGGTTTCCGGGGTTGCACATCCGGCTGTATCCGGCGCTGGTGCAGGGGGAAGGGTCGACGGAGCAGGTGGCGCGGGGCATTGAATACTTCAGCCGGACAGGATGGGCGGAGGTGGTGATTGTGGCGCGGGGCGGCGGATCCTTGGAGGATCTGTGGACGTTCAACGAAGAGCGCGTGGCGCGGGCGATTGCGGCGTGTGCGATGCCGGTGGTGTCGGCAATCGGGCATGAGACAGATTTCACGATTGCGGACTTTGTAGCCGATCTGCGCGCGCCGACGCCATCGGCCGCAGCGGAGATGGTGGTGCCGACGCGGGAGCAATTGCTGGAGCAATTGACGGCATTGGACAACCGGCTGCGGCACGATCTGCGGTACCGGATGGCGGATGCGCACCGGCGTTGTCACCAGGTGGGGATGGATCGGGCGGGGGCGAGCCTGCACCGGCTGATCGGGCGTCGATTGCAGCGGGTGGACGATCTGGAGCAGCGGCAGCGGGATTGCCTGAGGAGTGCGCTGCGGCGGCGGAAGGAGATCCTGGCCGGATGGGAGGCGCGACTGCGAAACCAGGATCTGCGGGTGAGGCTGGCGGAGGCGCACCGGCGGTTGGACGCGGGGCAGAACCAGGCACGGGTGGCGGTGCGGCGGCATCTGCAGCGAGCGGGCGCGCGGCTGGCGAGAGCCAATACGCGGCTGGAGGCGATCGACCTGCGGCTGCGGTTGGCGACGGCGCGGGCGCGGCTGGACCGGCTGAACGGGAGGCTGCGGGAACGCTTAGTCGCGCAGCTACAGGGGAAGGTATCGGCGCTGCTGCCGCTGGCGGCGAAACTGGAGCAACTGAGTCCACTGCGGGTCTTAGAGCGCGGTTATGCGATCGTGCATGGGGCTGATGGCGGGATTGTGAAGGAAGCGGCAGGGGTACGGAGCGGTGAGTCGCTGCGGATCCGCGTGGCGCAGGGTGAATTCGGAGCGAAGGCGGAATGAAGCGGATTTGTGTGTATTGCGGGTCGAGCCCGGGCAAAGGGACGAAGTATCAAGACGCGGCGTCGGCAACTGCCGAGGCGATGGTGGCGCGCGGGCATGGGCTGGTGTATGGCGGGGCGCATGTAGGGCTGATGGGGCTGATTGCGGATCGGGTGCTGGCGGGCGGTGGTGAGGTGTATGGGGTGATTCCGCGGTCGATGGTGGACCGGGAGATCGCGCACACGGGGTTGACGGAGTTGCACGTGGTGGAGACGATGCACCAGCGGAAGGCGAAGATGGTGGATCTGGCGGATGGTTTTCTGGCGCTGCCGGGCGCATATGGAACGCTGGATGAGTGGTTCGAGACGCTGACCTGGGCGCAGTTGGGGATTCACAACAAGCCTTGCGGGCTGCTGAATCTGGACGGGTATTATGACGGGCTGCTGATGTTTCTGGACCGGTGTGTGGCGGAGGGGTTCCTAAAACAATCGAATCGGGAGTTGTTTTTAGTGGGGACGGAGCCGGGGGAGTTGTTGGACCGGATGGCCGGGTGGGTGCCGGTGACCGAGACGAAGTGGTTTACGCGCGATGTGCGGTGAAGATGGCGGTGACGTCGATAGTTCTCCGATATGGCTTGACGACCCAGAACTCAGCGCAGCCGTTCTCCAGACAGAGGTCGCGTCTTTCGAGTTTAGCTCTTCGGCGCGATTGGACGGGGAGGCGACTTCGACGCTGAAGTCAGGAGCGCCGTGGAGGTTATCGTCGTCATCGACGGCGAGCCCAGCAGACGTAGGCGAGGTCGGCGACGCGGAGTTCGTATTCGGGAAGGGGGCGGTCGCAGTGTGTCGACCCAGCCTTCCGAGCGGCCGGGCGATGGGATAGAGCCGGTCCAGAATACGCCAGGCGTAGTCCGCTTGTCATTTCGTCGACCGGGCACGAGTGATCATCGACGGGGCGTGGTGAAAATGGCGTCGACGGGCATGGAGTGGCCGGAGAAGACGGTGAACGGGATGACGTCTCCGGAGCGATAGGTCTTCTCGCCCTGCTGCGTCGAGACGGCGACCTTCTTCAGCTTGGGGTAGACGATCCAGAACTCGGTACACCCGTTGTCTAGGCAGAGGTCGCGCCGTTCGAGCAGTTCTTCGGCGCTGTTCGAAGGTGAGGCAACTTCGACGGCGAAATCGGGCGCGCCGTGTAGGTTGTCATCCTCGTCGACGGCATCCCAGCGATCCCAGGGGACGTACGCGAGGTCCGCGACTCGCAACTCATACTCCGGCAAAGCCCGGTAGGAGAACTCCCGTTCCAACCGCCCGATCGCGTCTACCAAAGGCATGAGCCAGCGGTTCATTCGATACACGCAATCATCATGGCGTTTCTTCGGACGCGTCACGGCGACGACCTCCCCGGCACGAAGCTCCAGTTGTACGTCTTCGCGTTCCGGCAGGCGGCGGAACTCTTCCACGGTCATCAGCCCGACAGCGGTTCCCATGCGTTCATTTTAGTGCATCGCGGGCAGCGTCCAAGCTTGTAAACCGCTCGGCGTAGGTGATGCGGTCATCCTTCAGACGGAAGAGCGTGGCCACACGCATGAGTGCGGAACCCGGCCAGCTTGCGTCCTGCTCCACGATGACGGCTGATTCGGAAACAGGGTGATACGCATTGGCGACAAGCTGAATGCCAGAGCGCTCCACCCACTCAATCAGCGTCCCGGCGCCGGTTTCGGCGCCCTTGGGACCGCGCATCTCGATGTCTTCCGCCACCACCGCACGGAGCGCTTCGAAGTCGCGGTGATTGACAGCGCGATGCCACTCCCGGACCGGCTGCCAGTCCGCAATCATCTTTCTCCCAGCGCTTTCCGCATCTCGGCCCAATGCCACACGCGTTCTCCAGGCTTGGCATCGCCCGCAGCCTTCACCATGGCTCTGGCAACGTCCGCCGCTTCGATGGGCCGGTACTTCGACAAGCCCCCCACGAACATCCCTTGCAACGCTTTTGCCACGGCGATGCCGGCGCGTTCGCCGGGCCTGGACTCCTGGCGGTCCCCCATTAAGAGGCTCGGGCGGAAGATATCGACAGAAGAATACCCTAACCCGCGGATGCCTTCTTCCATTTCGCCTTTCACCTTGAGGTAGAACGTACTGGAATCGGCATTGGCGCCGACCGAGGACACCACGGCGACCCCACGGGCTCCGCACAGCAGCGCCTCGCGAGCCAGGGCGAACGGGATCTCGCAATCCACGCGGCGGAAGACCTCCTGCGATCCGGCCTTCTTGATAGTTGTGCCCAGGGCGCAAAGGAAGACGCCACCTGTGATGTCGGGCAACCCGACGCGGCCGCGGTATTCGGTGACGATCTGTTCCAGCTTAGGGTGTTCGAAATCGACGCGGCGGCGAACCAGAATCACCACATGTTGGAACCGAGGAGAAGCCAGCAGTTCCCGCAGGCACGATGCACCAACGAGCCCCGTGGCCCCGGCAAGCACGGCGATGTTCGGCCCCGCCTGGTTCAATTACCCCTGTTCGACGCGGTAGTTTGGCGCTTCTTTCGTGATGATCACATCATGAACGTGGCTTTCGCGCAACCCGGCAATCGACACGCGGAGGAATCGCGCCTTCTGCTGGAGTTCGGGAATCGTTACCGCGCCACAGTAGCCCATGCCGGAGCGCACACCGCCCACCAACTGGTAGACCATCTCCGACAGCGGGCCTTTGTAGGGGACGCGGCCTTCGATACCTTCAGGCACCAGCTTTTGGGTGGGATCGAGGGCGTAGCGGTCCACATTGCCCTGCGACATGGCGCCGAGCGAGCCCATGCCGCGATAGCTCTTGAACGTACGGCCCTGGTAGAGGATGGTTTCGCCGGGGCTTTCGTCCGTGCCGGCGAAGAGGCTGCCGATCATGATGCAATCGGCACCGGCGGCAAGGCCCTTGGTGACGTCGCCCGAGTACTTGATGCCTCCATCGCCGATCACCGGCACGCCCGTGTCCTTGGCGGCCCGTGCACATTCGAGAATCGCCGTAATCTGCGGCACGCCGGCACCGCTGACGATGCGCGTGGTGCAGATGGAGCCGGGCCCGATGCCAACCTTGATGCCATCAACGCCGAGTTGAATGAGGTCGCGGGCACCTTCGTAGGTGCCGACGTTGCCGGCTACCAGATCGATCTCCGGCAGCGCATTCTTGACGGCGCTGACCGCGGCCATCACACGTTCGCTGTGGCCATGCGCCGTGTCGATGCAGATGACGTCCACCTTGCGGCGGACCAATTCCTGGGCGCGTTCGAGGAAGTCGCCGGTGGCGCCGATGGCCGCGGCTACGCGGAGCCGCCCGTGGGCATCCTTGGCGGCGTTCGGATACTTCAACTTCTTCTGGATGTCCTTGACCGTGATGAGTCCTTTGAGGACGAACTCGTCGTCGACCACCAGCAGTTTCTCGACCCGATGCTGGTGGAGGATCTCGCGCGCCTGTTCGAGCGTGGTACCCACGGGTACTGTGATGAGGTTTTTGGCCGTCATGACGCTGCGCACGGGCAGGTCATAGCGGGTCTCGAAACGCAGGTCGCGATTGGTGAGAATGCCCACCAATTTCCCATTCTGGGTCACCGGCACGCCGGAAATCCGGAAGCGTTTCATCAAATCCAGCGCTTCGGCGATCTTCTGGTCGGGGCCGATGGTAACCGGGTCGACGATCATGCCGCTTTCACTACGCTTGACGCGATCGACCTCTTCGGCCTGCCGGTCAATGGGCATGTTCCGATGGATAACGCCGAGGCCGCCCTGCTGGGCGAGCGCGATCGCGAGGTGAGACTCGGTGACGGTGTCCATGGCCGAGCTCACGATCGGGATATTGAGTGCGATGTTCCGGCTGAAGCGTGTCCGCGTATCTACTTCCTGGGGAAGCACGCCGCTGCGCGCCGGTTGCAGCAGCACGTCGTCGAAGGTAAGCCCCTCGACAATGCTCTCCTGAACCATATGTTCGAGGTTAGCGCAGTTCTCCGATTCGGTGCAGCTTAAAAAGGTTGGTAGTCCCCTTGCGACCGATAGGCTGGCCGGCGACGAAGACCACGATGTCGTCGGCTTTGATGGTACGCCGCTCGCACAGAACACGGTCCAGTTCGGTAAGCATGTCGTCGGTACTGTCCATGTGGGGCACGACGATGGAGCGGACGCCGTAGTTGACGGTAAGCTGGCGCGCGGTCTCCTGGGAGTGGGTGAAGGTGTAAATTGGAACCGGCGGGCGGTAGGAAGATACCATGCGCGCGCTGGAGCCGCTGACGCTGAAGACGCAGATGGCTACGGCTTTGGCGGCCTGGGCGGCTTGGAAGGCCGCGTGGGCGATGATCTGCGGATGGGTCCACTCGCGTTCGTCGGGCAGCGGCGGATAGCCGCGCTCGCGGATGCTGGCCTCGGCTTCGCTGGCGATGCGGGCCATCATACGCACGGCCTCGACGGGGAACTTGCCGGCGGAGGTCTCGGCGGACAGCATGAGTGCGTCGGTGCCGTCATAGACGGCGTTGGCGACGTCGCTGACTTCGGCGCGGGTGGGGAACGGGCTCTGGATCATCGACTCCAGCATCTGCGTGGCGGTGATGACGAACTTGCCGTGCTGGCGGGCGCGCTGGATGATGGTCTTCTGGATGGCGGGCACTTTTTCGAGCGCCATTTCGACGCCAAGGTCGCCGCGGGCCACCATGACGCCGTCGGACTCTTCGATGATTGCGTCGAGGTTCTGCCACCCTTCCGGCTTTTCGATCTTGGCGATGATGGGGACGGGGTGGTCGTTCTCTTCCAGGAAATGACGCAGGCGCATTACGTCCTCGCGCTTGCGGACGAAAGAAAGCGCGATGAAATCCACACCGATGGAGAGCGCCTCGCGCAGGTCCGCCATGTCCTTCTTGGTGAGCGAGGGCGTGCTGACCGAAACACCCGGCAGGTTGATGCCTTTACGATTGGAGATAGGGCCGCCGGCGACCACTTCGCAGAGGACTTCGACGCCATTACTTTGCAGCGCTCTGAGTTCGACGCTGCCATCGGCCAGCAGCACGCGATTGCCGGGCTTTACGTCCTTGGCAAACTCCGTGTAGACAGTGGAGGCGCGTTCACAGTTGCCCTCCACTGGCTGCGTGGTGATGGTGAATTTCTGGCCGGTCTGTAGTTCACAGCCGCCGTTTTCAAAGGTACCCAGGCGGATTTTTGGGCCCTGCAGGTCCAGCAGTACGCCGATCGTGGCTCCCAGTTCTTCGGCATTACGGCGTACAGATTGGATGATGTCCGGAATATCCCCCTTTTGCGCATGGGAGGCATTGATTCTAAATACGTTCACACCCGCCCGGACCAAATCCTGAATCTGCTCGTCGGTACGGCAGGAGGGTCCAAGCGTCGCAACGATTTTCGTCGTGGGCATGTAATCTCTATTTTGCCGTACTTGACGTCGCTTTCTCAGGAACGATTGATCCGGCGGGCGAAGAAAGATCGCGACCCATGCTGTTAGCCAAGTCAGGTATTGTGGAAAGAACGATAAGCCGCCTATGGGAATGATTCAGTTTGTCGCCAACTATGACGACCTGTCTTCGGACAAGGGCTACCAGTTCAAGTTTTACTGCGATAAGTGCCGGAATGGTTACGTTTCGCGGTTTGTGCCGTCGAAGATTGGGATGGCGACGTCGATTCTGCGGACGGCGGGCAGCATGCTGGGCGGCTGGATGAGCAGCGCCGGGCACAATAGCTACGATCTGCAGCGGATGATTGGCGGGCCGGAGCATGATTCGGCCATGCGCGACGCGATGGAAGAGGGCAAGAAGTACTTCCACCAGTGCACACGCTGCGCCAAGTGGGTATGTCCGCAGGCCTGCTGGAACGAGAAGGCGAACTTGTGTGAAGACTGCGCGCCGAACTTCCAGGAAGAAGTGGCGAGCGCGCAGGCTTCGGCCAAGATTGAAGCCATGCGGCAGCAGGTGCAGGCCAAGGCACAGCAGGTGAACTACGCCGAGGACATTCTGCTGGGCAAGGACGTGCACTACCGCGCGCCGGATCCGGGCGAGCGGCCGCCTTCCACGCCGGTGTGTCCGTCGTGCAAGTGCGATGTGAGTGCCGACGATAAGTTTTGCCCGCATTGCGGCAAGCCGACGGCTGCCGCGCCGAAGAAGTTCTGCGGCCAATGCGGGAATGCCGCCAATGCGAATGTGAAGTTCTGCCCGAATTGCGGAAACAAGATGGGGTAGCTGTATGCGAATGCTCGTGTTGCTGACTACGTTGACGGGCCTGTTGCAGGCCGAGGCCAAGCGCGACTTCTTTGAACGCTACGATAAGCTCGGCAGGTTCACGCCCGGGCCGCGGAAGGTGCGGATAGTTGGACCGGTAGACGCCCCGCCGGCGCGCTGCTCGGTGCAGTTACGCCAGGTGCCGGTGGAATCGCGCGATACCGCGATCGCCCGGCCGGTGCGCCCGCATCGCGGGATGCCGCAGGTGCACGTGCCGGCTCCACCCTGTGTGAACCAGTGACGCGCGAAATCCTGTTGGAGCAGTTGCGCCGGCATCAGCCCTTCACCGAAGAAGAGGCGGAGATGACTCAACGGCTCACCGCGTTTGTCGAAGCGCACGCCGATTGCTTTGCACGCAGTCTTCTGATTGGCCATATCACCTCGTCGGCGTGGATCCTGGATCTGGATCGCACGCACACGTTACTAACGCACCACGGCAAGCTGGACAAGTGGCTGCAGTTGGGCGGGCATACCGATGGCGATGCCGATGTGTTGGGGTCGGCGCTGCGGGAGGCGCGGGAGGAATCCGGCGTGGCGGAGGTTACCGCGATTTCGGCGGAGATCTTCGATGTCGATATCCACCGGATTCCGGCGCGCAAGACGGAGCCGGAACACTTTCACTACGACGTGCGGTTCCTGTTGCAGGCGGATCGCGCCGTGCCTTTGGCGATTACGTCCGAGTCGAAGGATCTGCGCTGGGTGCCGTTGGGCGAGGTGGAACAATTGACACAGGAAGAATCGGTGCTGCGCATGCTACGCAAGACGCGCACCCGCTTCGCGCAGGCCGCGCACCGCTAGGGCCGCGGCACCCACCACCCCATCGCTGACCTCGGCCTTGCGGATGGGGATCTCCCTTCGCAGAAAGGGCATGGTGCGCGCGGTATGCTGGCGGCGCAGCGGCCCAAACAGCACGTCGCCGGCTTCGGCCACCTGCCCGCCGATGACAATCACTTCCGGGTCGAAGGCGAAGCTCATGCCAGCAAGGGCGCCGGCAAGGGCTTCGATGCGCGGTTCCAGTATGGCGTGGCACAACGGATCGTCGGCATTGCTAAAGACATCGGCACAAGTGGCGGCCGCGGTGAGGCGGGTGGCAACGCCGCGTGACAGTGCGCTGTGTAAAGCGGCTTCGATAGCCTTGGCGGAGAAGATGGTCTCCAGGCAACCGCGATTGCCGCAGATGCAGAGCTCGCCATTCGGATTGACGGTGTAGTGGCCGAGGTGTCCGGCCGCGCCGGTGACGCCGCGCAAGGCAACACCATCCATCAGCACACCGCCGCCTACGCCGGTGCCTAAGGTCAATAGAAGAACATCGCGCGCACCCCGCGCAGCGCCGAAGGTGGATTCGCCGAATAGCGCCACACGCGCGTCGTTGTCGGCGAAGGCAGGGTGAATGCCGAATAGTTCGCAGAGCGTCTGGCCTTCCAGATAGTGCATGGTGCCAGGTAGCGACTTGACGTAGGTGGAGACCGGATCGATGTTGCCTTTGCAGCCAATACCCGCGGCTTGCGCGCCTTCGCCTAGTTCGGCCACCATCGCCCGAGCCTGCTGTTGAAAGGCGTCCAAGGTCGCGGGACTTGGGATAGCACGCCAGGCGACAATACTGCCGTCGGAAGCCACGCGGGCGGCCTTCAAACGAGTGCCGCCGATGTCAACTGCGAAGATCATGTGTTCGATTATGCCTTTGTTACAGCACTGTTGGTGAGTACGCGCACTTGTATACGAAAGTGGCGACGAAGCTAAGGTAACTGGACTACGAAGCTCTGCCTCTTATCAAGGACGTTCGGGGGCAGAACTGCCGGACCGGGCGATACACGATCTCCACGGAGTAGAAAGATGAAAAAATCGGATCTCCTCGAAGCGCCTCGTTCGCGGCGCGGCTTTATGCGGGCCGCCGCCGTGACGGCCTCGGTCACGGCTGCAACGACGGTGCTTCCTGGGCAAAGTGGTGGTAGCGGTGGCACTGGCGGAACTGGTGGCACAGGTGGTACAGGCGGCACGGGTGGCACCGGCGGTACGGGCGGCACCGGCACGGGCGGTACCGGCACGGGCGGTACGGGCACGGGTGGCACCGGCACCGGCGGCACGGGCACGGGCGGCACGGGCACGACGCAGCCGACCGAAGTGCAGCTGCTGAACGCAGCGCTGGCTTTGGCACAATTTGAGGCGACGCTCTATTCGCAATTCCTGGGTGGCGCGCGCGGAACGCAGACGGGCAATGTGCTGGGCACCATTTCCGGCAACCCGGCCGCTTATACCCAGACGCAGTTCCGCGGTTCGCAGTTCCTGACCGGCACAACGTCTTCGGTGAACGACAACCTCTTCCTGGCGATCACGAATATGCGGGATCAGGCGTTCCAGCAGGCCGAACTGCTGCGGCGCGAAGTGGTGCGCCGTGGCGGGACGCCGGTGACGCCCTGCACTTACACCGTAAACAACATCACCAGCATCGACTCGCTGCTGCAAACCGCGCAGGCATTGTCCAACGCGTCGACGGCGGCATGGGTCAGCATCATCGGCCAGTTGCAGGACCAGCAGACGTTGCAGCTGGCAGCCAGCATTCTGGCGGTGCGCGCGCGTCAGGCTGGCTTCTTGAACGTGCTGACGGGTGGGACCTTCTCCGCCACTGGCCTCCCCCCGACGAGCGGCCCCACCGGCACTGGAGCGGGTACGGGAACAGCGGGCTCGCTGGCGGCGACCATCCCGGGCTCCAGCCCCTTTGCGTTCCCCGCTGCTGTGGAAGCGCCACTGGCTCCGGCACAGGTGGCCGGCCTGCTGAGTTCGTATCTGGGTTCGTGCGCGGCTCCGCTCACGGGTATCGCCCCGAGCTTTGCGACGATTTCGCCCAGCAATCTGACGTTCGGTGCGTCGTCGGCGAGCCTTTCGGCGACCTTGAACTCCAGCTTCGGCATGCCGCGCAGCATTCAGTATCAGGTGGCCCCCGGCGGTCTTATCCCCGCGATTCTGCAGGCGCCCAACAGCACCACCGCGACCATTCAGTTCGTCAACGGACCCGGTGTCTACTATCTGCAGTTGGTAGCTACCGATCAGAACGGACAGACTTACACGCAGCCGATTACCGTTACGTATAACCCGGTTGGTGGCGGCACTGGTGGTTCGGGTGGCACCGGCGGTACTGGTGGCACCGGCGGGACGGGTGGCACCGGCGGGACGGGTGGCACTGGTAGCGGTGGCACCGGCGGTACAGGTGGCACGGGCACTGGCGGCACGGGTAGCGGTGGCACGGGCGGCACCGGCGGTACTGGTGGCACGGGCACCGGCGGCACGGGTACCGGCGGCACGGGTACCGGCGGCACGGGCACCGGTGGCACGAGTACCGGCGGCACGGGTACCGGCGGCACGGGTACCGGTGGCACGGGCACGGGTGGTACGGGCACGGGTGGTACGGGCACCGGCGGCACGGGCACCGGCGGCGGAGCCTAACGCCAGAACGGTTCGCCGTCTATCAACTGCGACCGCAAATAATCCTCATTCGGTTCAAAACCTAAACCAGGAACAACGGGTACCGCAAGGTGCCCGTTTTCCACTTTAGGGGGTGCGGTGGCGGACATCTTCTCGACATGACGTGTCGGCCTTCCGAGTGCGCTTTCCGAGCGGTAGAAATTGTGAATGGAAGCGCCGAAGTGTGCCGATGCCAGGCACAGCACCAGACTCCCAACATTGTGCAGCGCCACAGGCGTGCGCATGTACTGCGCGTAGTCGGCCACCTTCTTCGTTCCCGTGAACCCACCCGCGAACGCCAGGTCCGGATGCACGATATCACAGGCCTGGTTGTCCAGAAATGGCTTGAATCCCCGCAGCAATTCCAGTTTCTCGCCGGCCAGGATCGGCAACCGTGTCGAACGCCGCAGCGCCATCCAGGCCTCCGAGTACGGCACGTGCAGCGGATCCTCGTAGAAGAGCGGATTCATCGGCTCCACGGCCTTGGCCACCTGCACGGCGCTGGTGGCATCCAACTCGTTGTGGCAATGCACGGCGATGTCGAAGTCTTCGCCCATGGCTTCGCGCAGGTTCTGGAAGCCACGGGCGACCCGCCGTAACTGGGTGCTGTCCACGGTGCCTGCCCAGCGCCCCGAAGGGACGCCCAGCAGCGGGTCGATGTTGATCTTGAAGGCCGTGAACTTCTCCGGCATGGCTTTCACACGCGCGGTGAAGTCGCGGCACTCGCCGGGGTCCTGCATGGTCTTGAGCCCGACGCCGTGGCTGTAGAGACGAATCGCGTCGCGGAACGGCCCGCCCAGCAGTACGTTCACCGGCTGGCCCGTGATCTTGCCGGCCAGGTCCCACAACGCGATGTCGATGCCGCTGATGGTGGGGATATTCGCCATGTATGGGTGCATGAGCGACGTCATGTTATGGAAGTGGCGCTCGATCGGCAGCGGGTCCTGGCCCACCAGCATCGGCTTGAACTGCGCCAGCCGCGCGCGGGCCATCGGACCGGACACGCCGGCCTCGCCATAGCCCGTCAGCCCGGCATCGGTATCGATGCGGATGAGCGTGTTACCGGCGATGTTCTTGATCTGCACAGCGCGGACATTGGTGATCTTGACCTTGCCTCGGTGCGGTTGGGCGTAAGCCTGGTAGCGGGCCATCCAGGCACCGGCGGGCAGAGCGAGGGCGGTACGAAGCAGTTGGCGGCGCGTCATAGCTGACAGCCAGTGTATAGCGATCCGCGCGCGGCGGCGCCCTACCTCTGGTAGCATCACCTTATGGCTTCCTTTGCTCGGCGCGATCTGTTCCGCGGCGCCTCCCTCGCCGCAATCATGAGTTCCTGGAAAGGCCGGTTGTTTGCTGGTTCGCTAACCATTGGTCCGTCTATCTTCGAATCCATCGGCGTGCGCCCCATCATCAACTGCAAGGGCACGTTCACCATCATTTCCGGCTCGCAATCGCTCCCGGAGGTGAAGGCCGCCATGGAAGCCGCGTCCCGTCACTATGTCCATCTGGACGAGCTGATGGAGGCGGTGGGCAAGCGCCTGGCCGAACTCACCCAAGCCGAATGGGGTATGGTGAGCAACGGCTGCGCCGCAGCGCTGGTGCATGCTACGGCGGCCTGTGTTTCGGGCGGCGATCCGGAGAAGATGCAGCGCATGCCGCAGTTGGACGGCCTGAAGAACGAGGTGATCGCGCCGGCCTATTCGCGCAACGTGTATGACCATGCGGTGCGCGCCATCGGCGTGAAGTTTATCAACGTGAACACGGTGGAAGAATACGAGCGCGCCTTCAATGCACGCACCGCGATGGTAATGGTGCTGGCTGGCCCCGGCGATGATGGCCCGCTCGGCACGAAGGTTCTGGCGTCGATCGCCAAGAAGCACGGCGTGCCCGTGCTGGTGGATGCCGCCGCCGAGCGTCTGACCATTCCGAACGTGCACCTGGGCCGCGGTGCCGACCTCGTCGCCTATTCCGGCGGCAAGTGCCTGCGCGGGCCGCAAGCCGCGGGGCTGTTGCTGGGCCGCAAGGATCTGATCAAGGCGGCATGGCTGAACGCGGCGCCGCACCATGCCTTCGGCCGTCCCATGAAAGCCGGCAAGGAAGAGATCATGGGCATGCTGGCGGCCGTGGAGATGTGGGTGAAGCGCAACCACGACGCCGAATGGAAAGAATGGGAAAGCTGGCTGGACACAATTTCGAAGTCGGTGACGCGCGTACCGGGCGTAACGACCAAGGTGACGCAGCCCGACAGCCTGTCGAACAACGCGCCGCAGTTGCGCATTATGTGGGATGGCGAGGCGCTGGGCATGGGCGGCACCGATGTGGAGCGCGTGTTGTGGGAAGGCTCGCCGCGTATGATTCTGGGAGGCGCGCAGGGCTCGGCACGCATGGGTCTGAAGAACAGCTCGCTCACCATCATGCCGTACATGATGATGCCGGGCGATGCGAAGGTGGCCGCCGATCGGTTGCACGCAGTGTTGAAGTCGCCGTTAGGCGTCAAGCAGTGGAGGCCCGCGCCGCCGGCGGCCAACGTCAGCGGACTGTGGGATGTCGAGATGGAATACCTGGTCGGCAAGGCGAAGCACAGCCTCATGCTGGAGCAGAAGGACAACGACATCATGGGCTCGCACACGGGCGAGACGCTGAAGGGCGACCTGCGCGGCGCCATCGACGGCGGCGAGGTGCGCTTCCGCAGCAGTCATCGCATTGAGGGCACCGGCCTGGGCTATGAGTTTTCCGGCAAGGTGGAAGGCGATACGATGCGCGGCACGGTCAATATGGGCGAGTACGGCACGGCGCAGTTCACGGCCAAGCGCCATTCCTACAATTCGGGCCGGCGGAGATCGGGCTGATCCGGCTGATCGTATTGCTTGCCCTGGCGGCGGCGGAGATTCCGGCGCAGATTACGGGTGCGTCGCGCCTGCTGTTGAACGGCACCGGGCAGAACGCGGCGTTCACAGGCATCGGGCGGTTTCGCGGCGGCCTGACGTGTACGGCGTTTCTGCTGGATACCGGCGGAGAGGCAGCGTACGCGATGACCGCCGGACACTGCATCAGCACGGCAAGTTCGAATGAGGTGATTCGCGACCAGGCCTCGTCGGCGCGGATCACCTTTGCTTTTTTCCGCGACACGACCAACCGGGCGCTGACGGTGGCCGCGCGGCGCACCGTGTATTCGACCATGAAGGCGCGCGATGTAGCGATCGTGGAGTTGGATACGACGCTGCCGGCGCTGCGGGCGCAGGGTGTCACGCCGCTGGCATTGGCGGCGACCGATCCGGTGGCGGGCGCGGAGGTGCGGGTGGTGGGCGCGCCCACCAGCGGCATTCCGACCGAAGAGCAGTTCCTGCGGCAGACGCGCTGCGTTTTGCGCGATCCTGTCGATCTGCTGGAGTTCCAGTGGCACTTTCGCCACGCCTATCCGAATACGTGCAGCGATATCCGGACGGGTAGCAGCGGGTCGCCGGTGCTGGATGCAGGTGGGCGCGTGGTGGCGCTGATCAACACGACGACGGCAGAGGCCACGCACAGCGGCGGCGATTTCCCCTGCTACCTGGGGCAGCCTTGCGAGTTGACCGGCGACGGCTATGCTTATCGGCAAAGCACCAACTATGCGCTGCCGGTGGCTGCGATCCGGGGGTGTTTCGCCGATGGGCGATTCGCGCTGGGCGGCGAGTGCTCGCTCGATGACGGCCGGCAGATGCGGACTACGGGTCCGAATCGCTATCTGCGGCCAGGGGCGGCTTGGAATGTGGCGCTGAGCAGTGAATCGCTGACGCACTATCGCTATAAGACCTTCCGGCAGGGACAGGGCGATTGCCGGACGGCGGAAGGGTATGGGGCAGTGCGGGAGTTGGCGGCAGCGCCGCGGATTCCCGATGCCTTGCCACAGGAGCCCGGGCTGTACGTGATGTGCGTGCTGGCGGGGTCAACGGCGATGCCCGATGAGACGTGGCAACAGCCGGAGTTCGCGACGTTGCTGCATACGCGCGTGGATACGTCAAAGCCTACGCTGCGCGCGCCCTATGTCTTCCGCGATGACGGCGAGTTCTACTTTTTCGAGCCGATCTTTGTGGTGCCGGAGTTGTCGGGATATCGGTATAAGATCGCGATGACGGCGGCGGATGGATGCGACAGCAACGAGGGGTATCGCAACTACCTGCGTATTCCCATTCGGATTGACAAACGCAGCGACCCGTACCGGCTGTGCTTCTACGGCACCGATATGGTGGACAATGCGTCGGACCCGGTGGAGATCCGGCTAGGCGGATTGCAGTTGCGGCCGGAGGGGGTTCTGAATGCGGCGTCGCTGCAGCCGGGCGGGTTGGGTGCGGGTTTGTGGGCGACGGTGTTAGGGGTGAACCTGGACGGGGCGCAATTGCTGTTCGTGGACACACTGGGTGCAGCCTACGCGGTGGCGCCGGCGTTCGTATCGAGCAGTCAGATCAACTTCCGGATTCCCGAGGGCGCAGCGGCGGGGACCGGGCGATTGCGGGTGACTGGACCGGGCGGCCAGGTGGAGACAACAATGTCGATCACCATGCCGCCACAAGCTATCTTCACGGCGACGGGTAGCGGCTTCGGACCGCCGGTAGGGTTTGCGGGCGGCCAAGCGTTGGCGGAATGCGGAAGTCCGGGATTCTGCGGTCCGGCAGCGCTGCAGCGGCCGTGGGCGGATCTGGTGATCTATACCAACGGAGCGCGCGTGGGGATGACGGTGACGCTGGGCGGCGAGTTGCTGGAGTTGCGCGGCGTTCGGCGATTGGAGAACGGGATCGCCGAGGTAACGCTGCGTTTGCCGGAGGAGTTCCCACTGCGGGGCGTGCTGCCGTTGGTGGTGCGCAGCGCGGGGGGCGAGTCGAACACGGTGTACGTGCGGTTGGCGGAGGAGTTGGGCGCCGGACGGCCGCTGCCGCAGCCGCGATGAACGTGCTGTTGATGGAGCCGGATTGGCATCACGGGTATCCGGAGCCTTCGGCGGGGTTTGGCTACATCCAGCAGACGTTCGACATGCAGACTTACTGCCCCTGCGGACTGGGGAAACGGCAGGTGGCGCCTTTTCGCATGAAACGGGAACCGCGCTGGGGACGGCGCTCCATACTGCAATTGCATTGGGAATTCGAGACGTTCTTCGTAACACCCGCGGCGTGGGAGCGATGCTTTCGTCCGTTCGGCGTCGAGAAGATGCCCGTGTTGAACCACCGTACAGGAGAAGAGCTTGCCAGCGTTGTTCAATTAAGGATTCCAGAGGAGACGGAAGCACACGTCGAGGGTTTGCGGTTCCGTGCGTGCGAGCGCTGCGGCCGTCGCAAATACATGCCCATCGACGGATGCCGGTTTCCTGGTCCCAAACAGGTGCCAGCACCGCTGTTTCACTCCATCGAGCGTTTCAATGATGGCGCCTTTCGCCTTGTTTACGTGCGAATGGATCTTTATGGAGCGATCTACGCCGCTGGCCTGAAGGGCGCTGTTTTCACGGAAACGCACTGGGCGCACCGGTAAAGCCGCTATTTGCGTTTGGCCGTAGCGGCCGCTACGACAGCAGCAGCCGCCGGAGCCCGCTCCGGCAGCACCCGGAAGCCCTGGTAGCGCTTGGCGAACATGCCTGGAATCACCAGCGGCATGAGCACGAACGAGGCGCTGTTCAACACCAGGCTGAGCCCCATCTGATTGATGGTTTCCGAACCGCCCGAAGGCGCCAGGGCCTGTACATTTAACCCGGTGATCTTGAGCAGGGCCGCCACCACCGGCAGCAGCAGGAACATGGCCGCAACCGTGGTGCGCCAACTCAGCAACCACATCACCTTGAAGCTCTCGGTATAGCCCATGCGGCCTTCCCCATCGGCGAACAGGGTCTTGATGCGGAAGCCGGGATAGGGCAGCGCCACCATGCGACGCACCAGGAACGGGGCCACCAGGAAGAGTGAGAAGAACTCGTGCACCAGCATTGGGCCCTGGCCTTCCACTTCCAGCAGCCCATGCACCAGCAAGGCCCAGGCAAAGTCCACCACAATCGTGGGCCAGGTCAACTGCCACGCCATGCGGTAGCGTTCGCTGAAATTGAGGTCGCAGGCCAGCAGGTTCACTTACGGCATCCCGCTGTGGCGCTTGAGAATCTGCACCAGGTTTTGGGAAAACGCGCTGCGCGCGAGCACGGCGTCGGCGCCGGCTTCCTGCGCCTTCACCTTGAGATCGCCCTGGATATGGGAGACATACCCCAGGACGCTGATGGCCTTGGTTTCCTCCTGCCCCTTGATCTTCTCGATCAACTCCACCGGCGAGGCCGAGGAGATGTTGAGATCCATAATCACCAGTTTCGGAGCAGGCTTTTCGTGCAGGCGGGCAAGGAAATCGTCGTCATTTTTGACGTAGTCGATCTGCATTCCATTGCGCTTGGCGGCTTCATTGATTTTGACCGTGAATAAGAGATCGCTGACCAAGGCCAGGATCTTCGTCGCGCCCTGTTTCATCATTCTTGTTTCTTTTTGGATCCGTGTACTTACTTGAAACTGCGGTACCGGCACATCCCCAGGAATAGGACCGGGCAAACCGCTGGGTAGGAAAGACATCCCTATGGTAGCGGTCTTTCCGCGCCCCCGCAACCGGCGCGGCACGGCTGCGACAAGGCAGCAACGAAGCTTGCGGCGGCGGCGTCCAATCGGTTGACGCAACACGGGAGCGGTACGTTCCAGCACCCCATGCGTCTGTTGTATTCAGGTTGCTGTAAGCCATGTTGTACAATGCCGACAGGTCCCAACGGGGGTTACGACAGCGAGGAGTGGCAGGATGCAGGAAGAACCGGTAGCACCAGTTGCCGCGGTGGAGGCCGCCGCCGGCGGGTCGACGCGTTCCGCGCTCGCCATGACCATTTACTGGATGCGGGACCTGCTGTTCAGTGTAGTCATCGCGATTGTCATCATCCTGTTTCTCTACCAACCGGTGAAAGTGGAAGGGACGAGCATGATGCCGTCGCTGGTGGACCAGGAACGCATCTTCATCAACAAATTCGTGTACCGGTTTGGATTGGGCGAGATCGCGCGCGGCGATACGGTGGTGTTTTATTATCCGTCGGACCCCACCAAGTCGTATATCAAGCGCGTGATTGGCTTGCCGGGCGACCAGGTGGCGATTGAAGAAGGCCAGGTTTATGTGAACGGCAAACGGCTGGATGAGGCGTACGTTCCGCCGGAGTATCGCGACCGGCAGACGGTGCCGCTGACGGTGGTTCCCGAAGCGCAGTACTACGTGCTGGGGGATCACCGGAGTTCGTCCAATGACAGCCGGTCGTGGGGGCCGGTGCCGCGCCAGTATATCTACGGCAAGGCGGTGTTCGTTTACTGGCCGATCGACAAGATGGGCGTTCTGCGGTAACAGTTCGGTTCGCTGACCGCTGGCTCACGGGCCTGTGCTGACGTGCGCGGTTCAGCAACGGGATCAGCAACTCGCTGACAGCCTGCGACCGGGAGGGAGTACCCCGAAGAACTAACGCCGTCCCAACAGCCACATCACCAGGGTCAGCACCGCGCTCACCAGCAGGCTGGTCATGAGCGGGAAATAGAACGTGGTGTTCTTCCCCTGCCACACGATATCGCCGGGCAGGCGGCCGATTTTGAACGGCAGCCGCCCACCCATAACCAGCAGGACGCCCACCGCGGCCAGCAGCAGGCCCATTACAATCAGCGAGCGTCCCAGCGATGCCATACCCGGTTAGACCACGAACGTGCGGCCTTTGTGCAGCCCGCAAAGGATTTGGAAGAGCCGGTGGCCGATGAGTTCGTGCAGGCTCAGCAGTTCCTTGTTGGCTTCGAAGATATCGCGAACATCGCCGGAGCTGACTTCCCCGCCCGCTTTGAGCGCCTCGGTGGCTTCCTTGAGGATAGGGTCTTCCAGCACCTCGCCAGCCATCTCCCATAGGGTGATGAAGCGGTCGACGGCGGTGGGCATGCTGACGCCGAACACGCCATGATTGCTGGTGGTGCGTGGCGGCTTGTAGTCGAGGTTGAAGGGGCCGTTGAAGCCGTGGCTGCGGAGAAGGACCAGGACGTTCAGCCAGTCGAGCGGGTTCACCAGGCCAACGGCGATATCGACGTCGTGCTTCAGGCGGTAGCCGTCGTTGATGTCGAAGTGCCAGAGTTTGCCTGCCAGCAGGGCGCGGCCGAGCGCGGCTCGCGGCGCGGCGCCCCACATGAGCTCATGCAGGTATTCGGGGTTCAGACCGACCATCTCGGGATGGGTGAGCAGCCCGGAGGCAATGAAGGCCAGCATCGCGTCGGAAGTGGGCAGCAGGATTTCGGCTTGCGGCTCAAACGGCTTGGCTTCCATGCAGTGCTTCAGCGTGGGACGGCCGAGTTGTTTGGCGATGCGGATGTCGGCCTCGCAGGCGCGGTTCAGTCCTTCGGCGTACCAGCGCAGCGTCTGCGTCTCTTCGACGGCGCCCTGGATCTGGTAGCCAAGCGAGCCAGGCCAGTAGACGGCATAGCTGGCACCCAGGCGGTGGCCGATGCCGACGGTGTTCTCCAGGCGGCGCCCGGCGTAGTCGCGCACGGCGGCCGATTCGGCGGCAGGACCGGCGGCGAACACCGCGTGGTGGAAGGTCTCGGTGGTAACCATCGAGCACTGCACGCCGGCGTTCTTCAACGCCTTATCGATGCGTTCGACAATCGCATCCTGCTCCTGCGTGAACAGCGCGTCCGAAGGGATGACGTCGGTGTCATGCGTGGCCCACCAGCCGACGCCTACTTCCCCGTAGAGACGAATCACCTCCTCGAAGGTGACCGGAGTGCGCGTGGGGGCGTGGAAGAGCGCCTGTCCTTCGTAGGCCGCGGCCCACTGCGGACCGGAGATGAAGTACTTGCGACGCTGCTCCGGCGTGTAGGAGCCGCCACAGGCACGGGTGAGGCGCTCGACCAGGGAGCGCTGTTCAGCTACGGGAATGGGTTTCATGAGGGTCTAAGCCCCCCATGATAGCGCCGTGCTCAGTAGATTTTCAGGAAAGCCTGCATCTGCTGGGAATCGAGTGTCTGTTTGACACGTGCGATGTCTTCGCGGGAGATCAGCGGCCCCACCAGCACGCGGCGGGTCTGGGGACTGTTGCCGGCGGCCGTGCGCGCCACCAGGCCTAGGCCCGTAGCCCGGCTTTGCATCCCGCGGGCGGTGTCGGGATCCACCAGGCCGATCTGCCAGAAGACCTGCCCGCGCGCAGGCTCAGTGGAGGCTGCGGCTACCGCCGGCGCGGCGATGGGCGGAGCAGCGGGCTTGGGAGGCGTAATGATGACGGGTGCCGCCACGGCGCTGCCGATCGACACGGGCGCGGAATTGGTGTTGCGCGCCGGGAGAATGATACTCGGCATGGGGACCGCCCCGATGGTGGCCGGCACCGCGGGGATCATCTGCACCTGCGTCCGTTCCGGCAACGATTGCATACGGGCCTCGAGCGCGCTGGGCGGATCGACGACCATGGGGTGTGCAACTTCGGCCGCCACACTGTCACGGGCCTGGACCTGGGCGACGGTGATGGTTCTGCCCGCCACATAAGCGAGCGTTGCCACCAGACCGAGGACGGTCAGAGACATACAGCAGACCGCCATAAGCTGGCGCTGGCCAAGAACGATAGCGAGTTGGTCGTCGATAGGGTCTTGCATAACAAACACTAGATCGGCGGTTCTAAGCAGATCCATTAGGGCCAAATAAGGAAAAAGCGGCCTAAAGTCAGGCGGTCCTCTACAGTTCGCCCGCCGCCGCTCCGATGAAGGGGTATGAGCAACGCGCGCGCTCTCTCGTTCCGTACTGTTCGCCTGGACCTGCTGCGTCAGGCGCAGAACGCCGACGGGGGCTGGGGATATAAGGCCGGCGGGCAAAGCTGGCTGGAGCCGACGTGTCTGGCGATGCTCGCGCTGACCGGGTCAGAGGCCGCTCCGGCGCTCGAAAAAGGCTGGAAGTTGTTGCGAGCGTGGCAGTTGCCGGGGGGGGGCTATCGTCCGGCGGCGATGGTGGCCGAGCCCAGTTGGGCGACGTCGCTTTGCGTGACCCTGCAGTGCGTACATAAGGTTCTCGACTCAGGTTTTGATAAGGGAGTCGCCTGGCTTTTGGGTAGCCGTGGCATTGAGGGCTCGCCGCTCGAGCGAATGCTGCACCTGGTGGGGCGCATGGTGGTGGAGTATGACCCGAACTTGAAGGGCTGGCCTTGGACGCCGGAGTCCACCAGTTGGGTGGAGCCTACGGCGCATGCACTGGTGGCATTGAAGAAAGTACGGCAGCAGCGGCCGGAGCTGGCGGGGATCAGCGAGCGCATTGAAGAAGGAGAGCGAATGCTGGCCGACCGCCGGTGCCGGGATGGAGGCTGGAACTACGGCAACCGGCGGGTGCTGCGGACGGACCTGCCCTCTTACCCGGAGACGACGGCCCTGGCCCTACTCGGATTGCAGGGGGCCACGGTCTTGCCGCTGGACCGTTCGTTGACGACGGCCAGCCGGCAGTGGCAGCACACGGTGTCGCGGATGGGCCGCGCGTGGCTGGCGATCGCGATGCGTCCACACGGGCGGACGCTGGAGTTGCCGGACCTCGCCCCGCCGGCGGATCTGTGCGTTGTTGCGTTGGAGGCGTTGGCGATGGCGGAAGGAGACAAACGATGGCTGGAGATCGGCTGAAGGTAACGCGGCGGGCGCTAGCTCCGCTGGGTGCGGCGCTGGCGCTGCCCTCCTGTCAGGAGCCGCCCAAACCGAAGGCGGTCGCCGGGCCGCCGGGCAACTCCGCGGTGTTTATCGCCAAGGCGGCCAATTACCGCGTGGAGCTGGCGAGCAAGATCGACGAAGGGCTGAGCGCTTGTGGCTTGGACGTGCGAGGGAAAAACGTGCTGCTCAAGCCGAACTTGGTGGAGTATTCCATCGACACCGAGATCAACACGCATGTGGCCGTGATTGCCGCGGCGCTTGAGGTGTTCCGCAAGCGCGGCGCGGCGTCGGTACGGATCGGGGAAGGCCCCGGCCACCGGCGCGACACGGTGGAACTGGTGGAGTTGACGGGGTATCGCAGCCTGCTGACCGGCTTTGACGACCTGTTTGTCGATCTCAATCGCGATGACGTGGACATGGTCCGGAACTTCGCCAACCGGCCGGAGTTCTTCTTTCCCAAGACCGTATTGGGCGCCGACCTGATTGTGTCGGTGGCAAAAATGAAGACACACCATTGGGCGGGCGCGACTTTGTCGATGAAGAACTTGTTCGGGCTGGTGCCGAGCGCGATTTATGGATGGCCGAAAAACACGCTGCACCGGATTGGGGTAGAGAACGCAATTCTGGCGCTGAACCGGAAGTTCCGGAACACGTTCGCGATTGTCGATGGGATTGTGGGCATGGAGGGCAACGGGCCGATACAAGGAACGCCCAAGGCGGCGGGCGTTCTGGTGATGGGGCGCGACGTGGTGGCCGTGGATGCCACCTGCAGCCGCATCATGGGGCTGGAGCCGGCGCGGATGAAGTATCTGGCGGGAGCGGCGGACCTGGGGCATATCGCGGCGGCGCGGATTGAGCAGCGCGGGGAGAGGGTCCAGGCGGTGGCGACGCGGTTCAACGTGATACCGGAGCACAAGGAGTTACTCCGGGGGACGGAAGAACTAGGGTAATGGCGAAATGGCAACCGACAGTACTATGTGTGAAATAAGGTATTTCGACCAATCGACTAGGGCGGGCTGCGGATTTGTCGAAACCCGAATCACTGTTACTCTCAGATCATACCGAAAACAACTGCCCTACCAGAGTGGGGCAACTTAGGAGAGGAACCATGAACTACATTCTGAAGCTCGTTGTGAAGGCGCAGATCTGGAAGGACACCAAGGGCCAGGACCTTATCGAATACGCGTTGATGGCCGGTTTCGTGGCCGTCGCCGCTGGCGCCATCATGCCGGGCGTTGCCGCCAACATCAGCGCGATCTTCACGGCCGTTGACTCGGTCGTTGCTGCCGCCGCGTCCTAACCCATACGGCGCAAGCCGTTACCAGGAGGAGGCGCTGCTGCTCCCACAATCGCGCAGACAGCATAAACGAGATTCGGGCGAGCCCCTCGGCTCGCCCTTTCCGTTTCTAGATATCACTTACTGCCACTTACACTCCAAACACTCCCACCAAGTTCCCTGCCCCGTCAAACTCCATCTCCCAGGCTGACCCCATAACTTCCAGTTGCGGATTCTCCTTAATCCGAGGAAGCAGGTTTTCACTTAGTACCAGCGGGGATAGTTCCAGCGTGTTCCGGATCCACCCCAACGTCACCTCTTCCGGCCGGAATCGACCCACTGTCGGCCATAGCGCCTCCAGGCATTCGCGATCACTGGGAAAGTGCATCGGGATCCGCAACGCGGCCGGGGCCGAAGCCGTCAACGCGTTGATGCGCGTCGGAACCCAATCGACACGGTTCACCAGGCGATCCGTCACGGCGTCCGCCATACCCAGGCCGATGGCGTTGTTGTAGGTCAGCTCGCTCAAATCGCGGACGAAGATGCGCTCGATCGTAGGAGTATCGGGCCACGGGTTATACTGCCCCTTCCCGCCCCGATTGACAATCTTGTGATCCATGCCGGCACCGGAGATTTCTTTCCCGATCTCATCGACGATCAGAATGTCGAGCGCCGGAACCGGGATCTTGCCCATCCAGGAGCGCACGAGCGCCAGCAGTTCCTCTTCGCGCTGCTCCATCTCTTCCACGGCGACGGGCGTCAGCTGCGCGGTGTGGTGATAGGCGTCTTCGAGAATCGCCAACCCGCCCAGGATCTTGCCGGTGGACAGGATCTGGCGGCCGATGGAACGAATGACGTGCTCCAGACCAAGCTTGTAGGCGTGCGTGTGATATCGCTGGGTGCCGGCGAACTTGCCTAATCCGATGGCCATCATCTTGAACAGTCCGCTTTCGATGCGGCCCAGGAACTCGGTGTGCCACTTGACGCGTCCCACCAGGAAGACGCCGTCGCTCTCATAAGCCAGGCGATCCATGCAGGTTTCAATGCCTTCGGGAGTCGGCCCGCAGTTGACCACATCCAACTGGCTGAGGACCGGACAGCCCATCGCGGCCTCGTGAATGCCGTAATGGGCCAGGACGTCGGCCTGGCCGGCGGCGGTAGCGGCACCGTGACTGCCCATGGCGGGGAAGATGAACGGATGGTGGCCGTGTGCCTTGAAGTAATCGGCCACGGCACGAACGATGATGGCGATGTTGGCGATCCCGCGACTTCCGGCACCAATCGCCACCCGCGAACCGGGTTTCAAGCGGGCAGCAACCGGCGAAGCGTGCAACTGCCGTTGCACTTCGCCCGGAATATCGGCGATACCGCGATCGGGGAAGTTCTGTTTGACGAGCAGGAGGCGCGACAGGCCGAGGCGCTCAGTGACGGACATGAGCGCCAGTATATCAACCGTCGAGTTTCCACTCCCGTTCTAGCATGCGGGAGTATTCCCCGGACGCGAACAGGTCAAATGGGAAATTTCGTGAGCGGACCTCGGTGAAGCTGGTTCCCTTCTGGGTACAGGCGTACATGTGATCGGCGTACCGATAGTAGACACGGATGAACTCCGTGTTGAGCATGTCGCGTTCGGGCATATCGGCGAAAACGGCATTGAGGCCGAGGGCGCGCGTAAAGATGGCTTTGTAGTCGGCCACGCCCCAGGTCTTCAGTTTCTCGCGAACATTTTCCGGCGGATCCTCCACCAGCATGGCGGCAAAACTCTGAAATTTAATGCCGTTGCCACGCAGGACGGGGTCGCGGTCCACTACTTCCAAACATTGCTCAATCCAGCGGGCCAAGTCGCGGCCGAGATAGAGCAGCATACGCAATTCACAAAGCCGGCCGTCGAGCAGCCGCTGTTCGAGCTCAAACGGGGTTAACTCCCCGCTCGGCAGCAAGCCCTGCAACATGAGGCTTGCGCGCGAGCTTTCCAGCAGCTTATTTGGCCCGCTGGAGTCAGCAAACGGATGCAAGATGAGAGGCGGCAGCTTCAGAACCTTTAGCGGACTGATGACAGTATCCATTCTCCCCCTTCCCCCTTCATCGACGAATCGGGCCCAAACATTTAGAGAATCTGATTCTCTCGCTGCTACTTACGTGCCGTCAACGTCACATCTGCCTGGACTTTTTCGTTATTACGCAGAACCGTGACCTTTACAACATCGCCGGGCTTCTTGGTCCGCAGAGCGTAGGTGTACTCGTAGAGGTTCGCAACCGGCTTGCCGTCGAACTCGATGAGGATATCGCCGCCCTTCAGACCGGCCTGGGCCGCGGGCGACCCGGCGCGCACATCGGAGAACCGCACCCCGTTGGGCACTTCCGCAAAGTCCGGAATGCTGCCGAAGTAGGGGCCGTAACCCGACGCCCCGCCGCTCGACGACCCGCTATGGCTGGGCATCTTCGGCGGTTCCACCTTCACATACAGAGGGCGCTCGCCCTCCTGCGCCAGTCGATCAGTGGCATTCGCCACCACGCGCAGCACCTTGACTGCCTGCGGCGCGTCGATCTTATCCCAGGTATCGGAGGGCTTGTGATAGTCGGCATGCAATCCGCTAAAGAAGAACAGCACCGGCACCTGCTTGGTGGTGAACGACGTGTGGTCGGACGACCCATAACCGCTCTTTTCACTCAGATCCACCTTCAGATCCACGCCCTGGGACGCCTTCTCGACAATCGCCTTCAGCGTCGACCCGGTCCCGCTGCCGCCGACATACACCCGGCCGTTCTGCACCCGGCCGATCATATCCATATTGATCATGGCGGAGGCCTTGCCGAGCGGCATCATGGCTTGGTTGACGTAGTAGCTTGAGCCGAGCAGCCCCAACTCCTCGCCGGCAAATGCCAGAAACAGCACGCCGCGTTTCGGCTTCGGCCGCGCCCCGAAGTAGCGCGCCAGTTCGAGAACGCCGGCCGTGCCGGAGGCGTTGTCGTCGGCCCCGTAGTGCGGCTTGCCGATCAGCGACGGCGCCAGCGAGTGCTCATCGCCAAGCCCGAGGTGATCGTAATGCGCGCCAATGATAACGTATTCTTCGGTCTCGCCGGGCAGATAGCCGACGACATTGCGGACCTGCTTCTGCACTTGTTGGATTTCGGTTTCCAACTCCACCTCCAGCGTGTCGGGGAAGGCGAACGAGCGCGGCTTCAAGTCCTTATCAATGCCGCCGACGATCTCGCGCAGATCCTTCTTCGCCGCCTGCATCCAGCGTTCGGCCACTTCATAGCGCATGTGAACGTAGCCCAGGCCGGAGTTCGCCGGTCCGCTGGCGGTGCCGAACTTGTCCAACTTGTCGGCTTCGCCGCTGCGGTTGGCCATGTTGTTCACCAGGATGATGGCCTTGGCGCCATGCAGGCGAGCGTTATACGCCTTGCTGGGCAACTGCGCATGCTCGGTGTAGGCCTTGCCGGCAAAGACGCTCTTTTCCTCGAACTCCTGCGGCTCATAACGCAGCACCAGGACGCACTTGTCCTTAACGTCCAAATCGGCGTAATCGTCGTAGTTGTATTCCTTGGCCGTGATGCCGTAGCCGGCGAACACCACCGGGCAGGTCACTTTCTGCGTTGCCGAGAAGCTGAACGGCAGGAAGTCTTCCTTCGGCTTCAATGACTGGCGCTGCCCGTTCAGCCGGTACTCCAGGCGATTGGCCTTCCCCATCTCGGCCTTCGTAGTGACCTGGAACTGCTGGAAGTAGCTGCCGTTTACCGGGCGCAGCCCGTAGGAACGGAATTGGCGCGCGATGTAGTCGGCGGCCTTCTCCAGGCCGGGCGTGCCGGTCCCCCGCCCCTGCAGTTTGCCCGACGCCAGAAACTTCACGTGCTTCAGGTAGCTGTCCGGGTCAAGCTCAGGCAGCGAACCGCGGTTAGACGCGCCCCAAACAACACTGGCGGCGGCTGCGGCGATAACAACAAATCGCTTGATGCGCATGGTCGGTTGAAACTCCTACTTGGCTCCCGGAATGGCCAGCTTCACTTCGCAGCAGGCCTCGTCTTTCTTCGTCGCGTTCTTCTGTGCGTAGGCCACCTCATGATCGATGACCTGCTTCAACTGGTCCCACTGGACACTACCCACCAGCCGCCGCCCGTTGACGAACAGCGTGGGCGTCGACGAAACCTGCAGGGCGCGGGCTTCGGCGATGCTGTCCTCCACCTCTTTGGCGGTGAGCTTGCCGGTGATGCATTGCGTCAACTGCAGCGTATCCAGGCCCTTGGCGCCCGCAAAGTCGATGGCTTTGGCTTGCAGGTCGTCGGCCTTCAGAGCCCCCTGCTGCTCAAAAACCCAGTCGTGATACTGCCAGAAGGCGCCGGCATTCTGGCGCGCGATGCAGCGGCCGATGAGCGCGGCGGGCTTGGCCCAATTGTGGATCTGCTCGATGGGCAGATCCTTGAAAACCAGGCGCGCCTGGGTGGGATAGGCCTTTTCGAGATTGGCGCGGAGGACCTTGGCTTCCTCCTTGCAGTATTGGCACTGGAAGTCGCTGAAGATGGCGATCGTTACCGGGGCATTGGCGGGTCCGGTGGCCGGGGCGCTGTCGGTCTTCAGCAATTTCAGGTCGCCGGCAAAGGGGCTCTCGCCGATGTCGTACACCTTGCCCTGCATAATCTTGGCGCCGTCTTTGCTGACGTAGAACTCGACGATCTGCGTCATCGATCCGCCGTCAGTGACGGTGACCGGAATCAGCAGCAGGCCGGGGACCTCGGACGCCTTGGCGTCAGCGATCACCACCTTCAGATTCTCCGGAAGCAGGAACTGGTGCCGGATGTACTGTTCGAGAGTGGGCTTGTCGAGCGCGGATTTCTTCGAAACCGTCAGCGAACCCTGCGGTTTGGGAGGCGTTTGGGCGCAGGCGATGCCGGCCAGAAACAAGAGAGCAGCCGCAAGAACGGCGTGACAGCGCATACGCCCAGAGTAACGCAGGGGAGGCGGTTTCGGCCGGGCCGTCTAGTACCGGGACTATTCCGTACCGTCCGGCACAGCCTGCGGGTGGTAGTCGCCGGGCGGGGTTGGGGCTATCGGGGGTGGACTAAACGCGTCTACCGCATACTTCCGCCACCCGAGCTATTTCTCCGTAATCCTGCCGCGCCGCTTTACGTTCCCTTGGTCCGTTGGAACCTCTACGTGGATGGCGAAGGTCCGAGCCCCAGGGCTACGTCAATCTTGGCATGTGCTTGATCCGGAGCAGGTAATGCGCGAACTGGAACGTGTGCTGGCGCCATCCGGTCATCTGCATGTGGTTACGCCCGTCTGCGATCCCTTCCCCGAATGTCCCCGCGATTACCGGCGCTTCACCCTGGATGGATTAAAGCAACTCGCCGGTAACGTTCTGGAGGTTGTCGCGGAAGGGTGGCGGACAGGTCCCACGGCCACGATACTGGTGTTTCTGATCGAGTACGTCAAGCTCTGGCTTCCCTGGCGAGTGTGGCGCAGAGCGGTGCATGGCGCCCCCGGCTGGCTGCTGTTTCCGCTCCGCTATCTGTGGTTACGGAAACGCGAAACCAGCCAGGAGTCGAGCCGGCAGGTGTAAGCCTACAACGCCAGGTAACGGATGCAGACCGGAGCGCCCACCTTCACCTGCTGTCCGGTGGGGGTGAGGTTGCCACTATTCGGGTCGACGGCGAACACCACCACGTTGTTCGTGTTCTGGTTAGCCGCCAACAGCCATTTGCCACCCGGCGCGATAGCGAAGTTGCGCGGAATCTCGCCGCCGGTGGGCACGTGGCCGGCCGCGGTGAGTTTACCCTGGCCATCGATCTTGAACACAGCCAGCGAGTTATGGCCGCGGTTGGAGCCATACAGAAACTTGCCGTTGGGATGGGCCACTACTTCGGCACAGTTGTTCACGCCTTTGAAACCGTCGGGCAGCGTGGAGATGTGCTGGATCTCGTTGAACACGCCCTTGTTGGCGTCCCAGGTGAATGCCGTGACAGCCGAGCCCATTTCGTTAATGACATAGCCGTACTTGCCCTTAGGGTGGAAGGTGAAGTGGCGCGGACCGCCGCCGGGCTTCACTTTTACAAAGGGCGGATCGTTGGGGGTGAGGGTGGCGGTGGCGGGGTCGAGCTTATAAACAAGGACCTGATCGGTGCCGAGGTCGGCAACAACGACGAAGCGGTTATTGAAGGAGATATTGGCCGAGTGCGCATGCGGACTCCGCTGGCGCTGTTGGTTGACACTGGAGCCTTTGTGCTCGATGAAGCTGGCGGCTTCGCCCAAGCTGCCGTCGGCTCTCACCGGCATGCAGGCCGTGCTGCCGCTGGAGTAGTTCACCAGAACCAGCGCGCGGCCGGTCTTGTCGACATTGAGATGGCAGGGCGCCTCGCCCTTGGTGGAAACCGTATTCAGTTTGTTGAGTTTGCCGCTGGCGGCGTCGAGCGAAAAGGCCGTGACGGTGCCGGTGGGCTTGGTAGGCGCGCCCCCCATCTCGCTGACCGCATAGAGGAACTTGCCGTTGGGATGCAGGGTGACAAACGAAGGGCTGGGGATCTCGGCGGCGAGTTCGGGCTCGGAGAGCTTGCCGCTGGCGGTGTCGAGCGTGGCGGTGTAGATGCCTTTGGAACCATTGCGGGTGTAGGTGCCAAAGTAGACGCGGGACGTTTTTCCCTTAGCGGCGAGGCTCAGGGGCGCCGCGGCGGAGGCCGCGAGGAAGGACCGGCGGGTCGGGCTCATATCTTCCAAATCAAATCGCACTTAGCGGGGCAAGTGCAAGTGGCTGCGCTTCCCTTACAATAAGGGTTTCCCACATCATGCACGATTTGTCGTTCTTCCGAAGCAATCTGGATGCCGTTGCCGAACGGTTGGCCACCCGCGGTTTGACGCTGGACGTGGCACAGTTCCGCGACCTGGACGCGCGGCGGCGCGCCGCCCTTACTGAAACCGACACGCTGCGCGCGCTGCGCAATAGCGAGTCGCAGCAGATTGCGAAGTTGAAGAAAGCGGGCGAGGACACCACCGAGCAGCAGGCCAAGGTGCGCGGAATCGGTGACCAGATTGCCACGCTCGAAGAGCAGGTGAAGTCGCTCGAGGAGGAGTTCCGCGGCTTGATGGCCGGCATCCCCAACGTGCCGCATGAGAGCGTGCCGGTGGGCAAGGGGGTTGAGGACAACGTCGAGATCCACCGCATCGGCGAGCCCCGCAAGTTCGATTTCGAGCCGAAGCCGCATTGGGACCTGGGCCCGGAGTTGGGCATTCTGGATTTCGAGCGCGCCACCAAGATCACGGGCGCTCGGTTCGCGGTCTACGTGGGGTTGGGTGCGCGGCTGGAGCGGGCGCTGATCAACTTCATGCTCGACGTGCATACCCGCGAGCACGGCTATACCGAGGTGCTGCCGCCGTTCCTAATCAATTCGGCCAGCCTGTTCGGCACCGGGCAGTTGCCGAAATTCGCAAGCGACCTATTCAAGTGCGAGGGCTTCGATTTCTGGCTGGCACCCACGGCTGAGGTGCCGGTGACGAATCTGTTCCGCGATGAGACGCTGGAAGGTGACAAACTGCCCATCAGCCTGTGCGCCTACACGCCCTGTTTCCGTAGCGAAGCGGGGTCGCATGGGCGCGACGTACGCGGTATCATTCGCCAGCACCAGTTCCAGAAGGTGGAGTTGGTGAAGTTTACGCGTGCGGACCAGAGCCATGAAGCGCTCGAGAAGCTGACCTCCGATGCCGAAGACATTCTGAAGAAGCTGGGACTGCCGTTCCGGCGCGTGGTGCTGTGTACCGGGGACATGGGCTTCTCGTCGGCCAAGACGTACGATCTGGAAGTCTGGCTGCCGGGGCAGAATGACTATCGCGAGATCTCTTCGTGTTCGAATTTCGAGGCTTTCCAGGCACGCCGGGCGGGCATCCGCGCACGCATCGAAAAGAAGACCGAGGCGGCGCATACGCTGAATGGCAGCGGGTTGGCCGTCGGCCGGACGTGGGTGGCGATTATCGAAAACTACCAGCAGGCCGATGGCAGCGTGGTGGTGCCGGAGCCGCTGCGGCCCTACCTGAACGCGGAAGTCATCACTAATAAAGGCGGGCTGCGCTAGCGTTCGCCGGCGCCGCGGGTTGCACGCGCAGCACCTTCCAATCCTTGAACTCGTGGATGAGCGCCAGGTCCGGCCGCTTCACCAGCCGGGCGGTGATCTCCTTGCGGTCGTCCGGCGACAGGTTGTGCTGGCACAGCGTTTGCCCGGCAAGCACGTAGTCTACAGGCACTTCGGGCAGATTCGAGAACCAATCGAGCAGGCCGGCCCGATTCCCGCTGTACAGATACTGGGTGGGAGGCTGGCGGGCCACGGCTTTCCGCCTCGTGTAGAGATACGTAAGCGGATCGTCGTTCGGCGGATTCAGGCGGGCCGTTTCGGGGGTGTTTTCGCGAATCCAGGACCACACTTGGCGCAATTCGCCGAGACGGGCGCGATCGGCGGCCATGGTCTGGGGGATGTAGTGCACCACTCCGTAGACGTTGCGGACCATGGCGTTGGCCAACAGCAGCACACCCAGGGCAAGGATGACACGCGAGCCAACAGGGTCTTTCATTTTCGAACGCAGGAAGGCGTTGTACACGTCGCCGCAGGTGGCCACCAGCCCGGTTAACAGGAACGGGAAGAGCGGAAACAGCAGCCGCTCGTTAGGGCTGAAGTTCCACAACAGCAACTGGATCGAGTAGAAGCCGGCGAACAGGGCGTACAGCGACAGGCCCTGGCGCAGTTGCAGCCTGACGCACCCGGCAATGGCGGCAAAGGCAAGGATCATCGACCGGCCCTGGGCGAACAGCGTGTACTCGGGCTCCAGCGAGAACAGCGACCCAATTCCCGCCAGCAGTGCACTGAGGTTCTGCGACACCATCGCGGGCAGCCCGTCCCACGTGACCGAACGCAGCCAGAAGATGGTGTAGTGCGTATAGAAGATCATCTCGATGGCGCCCAGGGTGACGTGGCGGCTGCTCCACATCTGCCACGCGATCACAGCGGGTAACATGGCTGCGGTGAAGGCAGCCGCATGGCGGGGACGGCGCTGCAGCAGATACCACAGCACAGCGGCCGGCAGCAGCATCAGCAGGGCGTTCTTGACGCAGAACCCGGCAGCGGCCGCCAGCCCTGCGAACGCGGCTCGGCGCACCCGTTCGCCGCGCGCCAGACCCACCGTGAGCAGCACAAAGCAGAGCGCGGGCACCTCCGTCATGGCGCTGAGCGATAAGAATACCGCCGGGGGGCTTAACCCCAGCAGGAACCAGAGCCACGGCCGCTCGGGATAGACCCAACGGCAGGCCAGGATCGCGGCAGGTAGCATCAGCCAGCAGAGCAGCAGAACCCAGGACAGATTCTGGGGGAAATTCGGATTCAGCCGCCAGGCAAGCGACAGGTACAGCGGGTACCCGGGCGGGTACTTACTATTCGGCGGTTCCCCGGGTAGACTCATGATGCGATACCCGCCACCCACCGCCAGGCTTTGCGCCGAGACGAAGTACATGGCGTCGTCATGGTGATGACCGAAGTGCGGCATGTCTCGGTTGGTCCAGGCGAGCCACGCCGAGGGTAGCAGTGCCAGCACGAACAGAACCGCGAACAGGACACGAGCCATCAACCGGGCTATCGGCAGGCGCGTGCGGGATCTGTAGTTCAGCGCAAGTGCCGTTGCAGGAAGCGGTAGGCGTTCACGCGTATATCGGGCGGGAAGTCGTGGCCGGCGCTCGGCGTCTGGAGCACGAGCGCCTGCTTTTTGGCATGGATGCGATCGAAGATGGGCCGCGCCGCGGCCACCGAATCGCGCACCCCAGAGACCTCGAAATTGCTGTCCTCGGTGGGAGCATTGATGAAGATGGCGCGCGGGGCGATGGCGCCCAGAATCTCCGGGAAATCGAACGGCATACGATCCGGCGACTTGCCGTAGACATCGGCGATGCGGGGCATGTAGCCCTTGTGACTCCAGCCGGTGAGGTCCCCTTTAAAGTACCTGGGGAAGGCGGTGAAGCCGCAGCTGGTGACGACCGCGCGCAGGCGCTGATCAAAGGCGGCGACGAACAGCGAGTTGTGGCCGCCGAGCGAGTGGCCGCAGACGCCGATGGCTTTCGGGTCGACGAAGCGCAACGATTGCAGGACATCGACCGCGCGCATGTGGTTGAGGATGCCTTTCATGGTGGCGCTGGCATAGCCGTTGGCGTAGGGGTCGAACTTGTATTCGCCGAAGTTGGGGTAGTCGGGGGCGAGGGTGACGAAGCCGCGTTCGGCGAGTTCGCGGGCATAGAAGAGGTTGGGCTTTCCACCGAGGCCGGCGGGCTCATCCTTGCCGATGCGGGTGGTCTGGTGCAGGCAGAGCACGGCGGGGGCTTTCTTGGCGTTGCCGGGCAGCAGGAGCCAGGCCGGAACCCAGTCTTCGCCTTCGGAGATGTAGCGGATTTTGCGGCGCAGATAGGTGGACTCCTTCGCCTCATCCAGCACCTCAAAGCGAGGCGGCAAGGGCTGGTAGGGAAGGGGTCCCATGACCTGCTGCATCCGGTCGAGGATGGAGGTGCGGCGCAGTTCCCAGCTCTTACGGTCGGTGACTGGCTGGCGGACACCGGCAGCGTCAAGATAATAAAGCAGATCGTGCTTGTCGGGATAGGCGGGCGGGGTGTTGGATTGGGCGGAAACCAGGGGGGCGGCCACTGCTCCCAGAAACGTCCGTCGCGACAGAAGAACCGGCATCTTCTTATTGCAACACGAAGGGGTAGAAACTTTGACAGGAAGCGGCCGGTGTGTTGTAATGATTGAGGCCGACAACACTCCTCAGTAGCTCAACGGTAGAGCATTCGGCTGTTAACCGAAGGGTTGTAGGTTCGAGTCCTACCTGAGGAGCCAAACTATTTCCATCCGCAGTTTTCCTCCCCAGCCGTTAACGCCAGAGCCATTCGTGTGCCTGCGCGACGCCTCCGGAATTGCGCACGTCGTGCCAACAACTTGCATGCTCATCTTCTTCGTCGCCACCGAGGCGGAGAGCGTCGGTGAGTCCGCCGGTGAGTGGTTGGCGCCCCCGTCTAGCCGAACCTCTCCACTCCTCGGGAGAGGCGTTTCGGTTATTTAACGGCTTCAGAATCTCGCCGGGCCGGTGTGCACAGTCTTCCGAATTCCTGCGTATGTTTACAGTGGGAGAGCCTGATCGCCTCCCAATCCACCAGACAGCGGAACGACCGCAAGGCGGACTGCGCTGTGGGTGCCGGAAGCTGGCCATGACAGGCCGGCGCCGGAGCTCACGGCTCCCGCGGCGTTCCGACATCCACGGCCTCCTTCCCAGCGGTCCGGTGACGCTGGGGAGCAGGGACCCTTGGACGAGTCCAACCGATCATTTGAAGACGATCTCAAGACCATCGCCGCGATTCTGACTACAGGCTACCTCCGGTACCGCGAACGCCGGCGTCGCGGACTTCCCCTTGATAGTGCCGAAGCTTCGAGCCCTCATGGACACGAGGTTAACGGCACCGAGAAAGGAGAATGATTTGGGTACCGACGTTTCACAGCAGATCGAGGCACTGGCACGGATGACGGTCAGCCAGCTGCGCGAGAAGTACATCGAGGTTTTTGGCGAGGAATCGAGATCCAACCACAAGCAGTTTTTGTTCCGGCGGATTGCCTGGCGCATCCAGGCCCTTGCTGAAGGTGGTTTGTCGGAACGCGCCCGGCGTCGCGCGCTCGAGATCGCCAACGATGCGGATCTTCGGATCCGCGCACCGAAGACCTTCTTCGGGCAGAATACCGTCATCCCGCCGCAACTGGCCGTCCGGACGAAGGCCGCGCGGAGCTTCGATCGCCGACTGCCAGCGCCGGGAACGATCCTCCGGCGGCAGTACAAGGGGCGAGAGATCATCGTGCGGGTGCTGACTGACGGGTTCGAGTTCGAACAGCGGATCTACCGATCGCTCAGTGCGATCGCCCGCGAACTCACGGGAACCAAATGGAATGGGTTCCTGTTCTTCAATCTCCAGCCAGCCGAGGATCGTGATGCGAAATAGGAGACCAAGACAGACCATTGAGATCCCGCTTCCCAAAGCGGCCGCGAATCACGTCCGGTGCGCCGTCTACACCCGAAAATCGACTGACGAAGGTCTTGAGCAGGATTTCAACTCCTTGGACGCCCAGCGTGAGGCTGCCGAGGCTTACATCGCAAGTCAACGGCACGAAGGCTGGCGCCTGATCCCGGAGCGCTTTGATGACGGCGGCTACACCGGCGCCAACATGGACCGGCCCGCGCTCACCAAGTTGCTGACTGCGGTGGAGGCTCGCAAGATCGACTGCGTAGTCGTCTACAAGGTCGACCGCCTGAGCCGATCGCTGCTCGACTTCGCCAAGTTGATGGAGACGTTCGACCGGTGCGGCGTCAGTTTCGTGTCCGTCACACAGCAGTTCAACACGACGTCCTCCCTCGGCCGACTGACACTGAATATCCTCCTTTCCTTCGCGCAATTCGAACGCGAGCTCATCTCGGAGCGCACGCGCGACAAGATGTCGGCGGCACGAAGGAAGGGGAAGTGGGTCGGCGGCCACCCGGTGCTCGGGTACGACATCGATCCGAACGGTGGCCGCCTCGT
>JAEUQF010000146.1 GCA_016789745.1 Bryobacterales bacterium | reverse complement strand
GGAACGCATCAAGCAGCAGACTCTGCCCAAAGCCAGTCCCGGGCAGCCTGTGGCGCGTCCGCCCATGCCCGGGCGTCCGCCGGTGCCGGGCCAGCCGCCATCGAACTATCGCGGCCCGCTGCGCCCCGGCCAGCCGGTGCTGCGTCCGGGAACGCCTCCCGGCCCGCCTCCTGGATTACGGCCTCGTCCGGGTGCCCGCCCGATGCATCCGGTCTCCCCGGTCCGCCCGGGTGAGGTACCGCCGCCCGCACCGGCTCCCGATCAGGCCCGCCGCGACGTCAAGCGTCCGAATCGTGACCGTCATCGCGAGGTAGAGGCAGTCGAGAAGGATCTGCGCCTCCAGCGCCGGTCCGAGCCCGAGCAAATCATCGCGCCCAATCGCGAGATCACGATCTCGGAAGGCATCACGGTCAAGGAACTCAGCGACAAGCTGGGCATCCGCGCCAATCTCGTTATCAAGAAGCTGTTCGACCGTAAGGTGTTCGCCACCATTAACCAGACGCTGGACGTGAAGCTGGCCGAAGATCTCGCCCGCGAGTTCGGTGCCACCACCACGGCGATGACCTACGAGGAAGAATCCACGTTCGACCTCGAGATGGCCGAAGACTCCGGCGACATGCAGCTTCGCCCGCCCGTGGTCACCATCATGGGCCACGTCGATCACGGTAAAACCTCGCTGCTCGATGCCATCCGCGAATCAAACGTGGTGGCCGGCGAGTTCGGCGGCATCACCCAGCACATCGGTGCCTATTGGGTGGAGAAGAACGGCCGCAAGATTGTGTTCATCGACACCCCCGGTCACGCGGCGTTTACCCGCATGCGTGCCCGCGGCGGGAAAGTCAGCGATATCGTCATTCTGGTGGTGGCCGCCGACGACGGCGTGATGCCCCAGACCAGGGAAGCCATCGACCACGCGCGCGCCGCCAAGGTGCCGATCATCGTGGCTCTGAACAAGATTGACAAGCCCGAAGCGCAGCCGGACCGCATCAAGCAGCAGCTGACCGAGTTGGGCCTGATGCCGGAAGATTGGGGCGGCGATACGGTTGTCGTTCCGCTGTCGGCCAAGACCCGCCAGAACCTCGACCTGCTGCTGGAGATGATTCTGCTCGTTACGGAAATGCAGAATCTGCGGGCGAATCCGAACCGCCCGGCAGTGGGCACAGTGCTCGAAGCGCAGTTGGATCGCGGACGAGGTCCGGTGGCCACGGTGCTGGTGCAAAAGGGTACGCTCAAGGTGGGCGACTACTTCATCTGCGGGTCGGTGTTCAGCCGCGTTCGCGCCATGTTTGATGACCGCGGCAGCGCGCTGAAGGAAGCCGGTCCATCCATGCCTGTGGAGGTGCTGGGGCTTGATGAGGTGCCTGAGGTTGGTGACACCTTCCAGGTGGTGACCGACACGGCCAAGGCCAAGCAGATCGTAGCCTATCGCGACATCAAGGATCGCGAAGAGCAGATGAAGAAGGGCGCAAGGGTGACACTGGAAACCCTGGCGGCCACGCTCAAGGCCGGCGAAGTCAAGGAACTCAACATTATTCTCAAAGCGGACGTGGGCGGCACATGCGAAGTGCTCTCCGATACGCTGCAGAAGCTCACGACGGAGAAGGTGAAGGTGCGGGTGCTGCATACCGGCGTCGGCGCTATTACCGAAACGGACGTGCTGCTTGCCTCTGCCTCCAGCGGCGTGATTGTCGGTTTCAACGTCAGGCCTGACAAGAACGCGACGGCCCTGGCGGAGAAGGAAGAAGTCGATATCCGCCTGCACACGATCATCTACGAGCTCACCGACGAGATCAAGAAGGCCATGGCCGGCTTGCTCGCCCCGGTGATCAAGGAGATCTTCAAGGGCCGCGCCGATGTGCGCGATACCTTCCGCATCACGAAGGTGGGCACGGTGGCCGGTTGTTATGTCACCGAAGGTGTCATCACGCGCGACAGCTTCGTTCGCCTGCTGCGCGACAACATCGTGATCCACACCGGCAAACTTGCCTCGCTCAAGCGCTTCAAGGATGACGTCTCCGAAGTGAAGGCCGGCTACGAGTGCGGCCTGGGCATCAACAACTACAACGACTTGAAGCCTGGTGACGTCATCGAGGCGTTCACCACCGAGAAAATCGCCGCGGAGATCTAGTCGCCATCGCTACCCCGGCCGTTGTCCAGAAACGAGCCTTGACGTTTCTCTTCGTCACGGTCTTCTTGGACCTGGTCGGGGTCGGCATTCTCGTTCCCATCATTCCGTACCTGGTGCGGCAGTTCCGCACCGATGCCACCACCGTTGCTCTGCTCAGCCTTAGCTTTTCGGCCGCGCAGTTCTTCGCCAGTCCCGTGCTGGGGGTGTTGTCGGACCGCTACGGCCGCCGTCCGGTGCTGCTGTGGAGCATCCTAGGCACGGCGCTCGGGCATTTCCTGTTCGGTATTGCCGGGTCGCTGCCAGTGATGTTTGCGGCCCGTATTCTGGATGGCATCACGGGCGGCAATATCTCCACCGCTCAGGCCTACATCACGGACATCACGCCGCCGGAGGACCGCGCCAAGAGTTTCGGGCTTATCGGCGCGGCGTTTGGATTGGGTTTCATTCTGGGTCCGGCCATCGGCGGCGCGCTGAGCACCATCCACGTGGCAGCCCCAGCCTTTGGCGCTGGCGCGCTGGCGCTGCTCACCTGTGGGTTCGGCTATTTCCTGCTGCCCGAATCGTTGCCGAAGGAATTGCGCACCAAACAGGCGATGCGCTGGGGGGATCTGAATCCGCTGCGGCCGCTGGTACAGGTGGCACGGCGCAAGAACCTGCATGCCTTGTTGACGGCGCTGTTCGTGCTCAACTTCGCTTTCAGTGCGCTGCAGAGCAACTTCGCGCTGTTGACCATGGCCCGCTTCGGCTATACGGCGAAGCAGAATGCCACTATCTTTGCGTTCATTGGGCTGTCGGCGGCGATCGTACAGGGCGTGCTCATTCGCCGGCTCAGTTCGCGACTGGGCGATCGCAAGATGGTGATTATCGGCTACGTCAGTATGATCACCGGCTTCCTGGGCGTGTCACTGGCTCCCAATGAGACGCTGCTCTACGTGTTCACGGCGCTGATCTCCGGCGTCGGGTTTGCCAGCACGGCGCAAACGGCCCTGTTGTCGCATCGTGTGGGGCCGCGGGAGCAGGGTTGGCTGATGGGCTCGCTGCAAAGCGTGCTGGCGGTGACGCGTGTCCTTGGCCCGCTCTATGCCGGCCCGGTCTTCGATATGTTGGGCCCCGGCGCGCCCTATTGGTCCGGGGCCATGTTCCTGCTGCTGGCGTTCGTGTTGACGTTGTCTGCCATCGCCAAGCCGGCCGATGCCGCCTCAGAGGCTTAGCGTAATCGCATCCACCACGGCAATCGCCGTCACGTTGACGATATCGGCCACTTCGCAGCCGCGCTGCAGCACGTGGACGGGCTTGGACAACCCCATCAGGATCGGCCCGATCGCTTCACAGCCGCCAATGGTCATCAGCAGCTTGTAGGCGATGTTGCCGGCCTCCAGGTTCGGGAAGATCAGCACGTTCGCTCCGGCCTGCAGCGAACTGAACGGATACGTCTGTTGGATCAGGTCCGGCAGCACGGCCGTATCGGCCTGCAGTTCGCCGTCGATGATCAACCGCGGTGCCCGTGCGCGAGCAAGTTCAGTCGCCCGCCGCACCTTGTCCGCCAGCGGATGACGCGCGCTGCCGAAGTTGGAAAACGACAGCATGGCCACGCGCGGCTCCACATCCAGCCGCCGCACCGTGTCGGCGCACTCGATCGCGATATCGGCCAGATCCTCGGCCGTCGGCTCGATATTCACGCTCGTATCGGCCAGGAAATAGATCTGGCCTTTCGGGTTGATGAGCATGTACATGCCGGAGACTTTCCGGCAGCCTTCGCGCATGGGAATCACCTGCAGGGCAGGGCGGATGGTATCGGGATAATGGCGCGTGTAGCCTGCAACCAGCGCCTCGGCGTCGCCTAAGCGCACCATCAGCGACCCATACGTCACGGGCTCCTGGATGGCCTGGGCGGCTTCTTTGTGGGTGACGCCCTTGCGCTGCCGGATGGCGTAGAACTCCTCCATGTAACGGGGGAACTCGGGCGAATCGGCCGGGTCGACAATGCGCAGTTCGTCCATGTTCAGGCGGAGGCTTTCGGCCTTCTCCTGGATGATGCGGCGGCGCCCCAGCAGGATGGGCTTGGCGATGCGGTCGTCCTGGAGCACGTCGCAGGCTCGCAGGATGCTGTCCTCTTCGCCTTCGGGGAAGACCACGCGCACCGGACGCCGCTGCGCCTTGTGGATCAGGCCGCGGGTGACTTCCTGGGCCTTACCGAGACGGCGCGCCAACTGCTCCTTGTATGCCTCGATATCGACGGGGTTGCGGGCCACGCCGGTATCCATGGCGGCCTGCGCCACCGCGGAGGCCACCCAGATCAGGACCCGCGAATCGAACGGCGTCGGGATGATGTACTTGCGTCCGAAGCGCATCTCTTCCAAGCCGTAAACGCGACGCACCGAATCCGGGACGTCTTCCTTGGCGAGCGCGGCAATGGCACGGGTGGCGGCCAGTTTCATCTCTTCGTTGATCTCCGTGGCGCGCACATCCAGCGCGCCGCGGAAGATGAACGGGAACCCCAGGACGTTGTTTACCTGGTTGGGATAGTCGGAGCGCCCGGTGGCCATGATGAGGTCACTGCGCGTGGCCACGGCAAGCTCATAGGCAATCTCCGGATCGGGGTTCGCCATGGCGAACACCACCGGGTCCGGCGCCATGCCACGGAGCATGTCGGGCGTGACGCAGTTGGCCGCCGAGAGTCCGAAGAACACGTCGGCGCCCACCAGCGCATCGGCCAGCGTTCGCCGTTCGGTGGGCTGCGCGAAGCGGGCCTTATACTCGTTCATCCCTTCGGTGCGGCCTTCATAGACCACGCCATGGGTGTCGCACATGAGGATGTTTTCGCGCCGCACGCCCAGGTGCACGAAGTGTTCGGCGCAGGCAATGCCGCTGGCTCCGGCGCCATTGAAGACCGCCTTCACGCGGTCGAGTGTCTTGCCGGTGATTTCCAGGGCGTTCAGCAGCGCCGCGCCCGCGATGATGGCTGTGCCGTGCTGATCGTCATGGAACACCGGGATCTTCATGGTGCGCCGTAGTTCGCGTTCGATCTCGAAACATTCCGGCGCCTTGATGTCTTCGAGATTAATGCCGCCGAAGGTGGGTTCCAGCAACTGGCAGGTGCGGATGACTTCCTTCGGGTCCTTGGTATTCAGCTCGATATCGAACACGTCGATATCGGCAAAGCGTTTGAACAGAACCGCCTTGCCTTCCATCACAGGCTTACCGGCTTCAGGGCCGATGTTGCCCAGTCCGAGTACGGCGGTCCCGTTGGAGACCACCGCCACCAGGTTGCCCTTTCCGGTGTAGTCGTAGACCTTGGAGACATCCTGATGGATCTCGAGACAAGGTACCGCGACGCCGGGGCTGTATGCCAGACTCAGATCGCGTTGGGTCCGGCAGGGCTTGGTGGAACTGATGGCAAGTTTGCCTGGGGTGGGATGGGAATGATAGAAGAGCGCGTCTTCTTTGCGGATAGACATATCCGGCCACCATTTTGGCATGTTCCGCTGTGGGCTAAGATGAGACAATCGGAAGTTCGATGGCAACGCCCCCTTCACCTTCGGCGCTGGAGACCCTGGGCAAGCGCCCGTTCTCGTTCTACCCGCCTGTTGTCAACATCGAGCACAATGAGTGGGTGTTTGAGAGCGGCACATGGTCTGAGGTGCTGGTGATCAACACCAAAACCAAGCAGGAAGTGTGGGTGCCGCGGCGTTTTCTGGGGGAAGTGTCGAAAATTGATGAGCCGGTGGCGATCGTCGGCCTGCGGCGGGAACTGGAGTATAAGGCCGGCTCGCTGTGGCCCTTTGAGCGGCGAGTGATTGAGTTGCCGCGGGCGGTGAATGACTATGCCAGGCACGCTACTCCTGAGCCTCCGGGGCCACCGCCCTCCACGGTCGGTGGCATGCGGCTGGAAGGCGGCACCGAATCGAACGTCGGCAAGCTGATTCTGGGCGTGTTGGTGGTGGGGTTGATCCTGACTGTGGTGGTGGTAAGCGTGCTGAAACGCCGCATCGACCCGAATGACGTGCAGTTCGTGGGTGTGGTACAGCAGTCTCTGGGACTCACGGGAAAGGACGATTATCATTCGGTGATCCGCAAGCTGGGTAAGCCCGCGGCGGAACGGGAACGGCCCGGGCAGGGCGAGATCCGCTATCGCGTTCTGGACTATCCGGATCGCGCGATTCACGTGATCGTGATGGGGCAGGAGCAGGAGAAGGCGCGCTACATTGGCGCGCTGGACGACAACTGGAAGGTTGTCGACTTTGTGGATCTGCCGGCCGGGGCAGGCAATACCCGCCCCATGCTCAGCAAGATTCCGCGTTTCTGATTATTCGATGGTGAAGCCAGGGTGGAAGACTAGGCCGCCATCGCCGGAGTAGAACTGAATTCCTAAGACCGCGACACCGCCCCGTTGCCCGGCAGGATAACTGATATCGATGGTGCCGCGCGCCCCGCGGGCCGCGTGGGAGGCATCGGCTGGAGTGTAGTTGGCGACGCCTAACGAAGTGATGCGGATGGTTTCCGCCTTCATGGAGGAGCCATCCTCGCCGCGCAGCGTAACGGCCACTTCGGCATCGCTGGTGCTGATATTGACGATGCTGAAATCGGTCTCATTGTCGCGGGTGTTGTCGAAGTAGGCTTTCACGCGTTTGTCACCGAAGAATTGCGCCGGGTAGCTGGCGGCGAAGATGCCCAACTCGGTGCCGAGTTCCAGCACGGCGTTGCCGGCAACTTTATTGGTGCCTGCATCGAAGAAGGCCCAGGCGATGGTGAGGTCGCCGGTAGCCGTGGTCTCGATGGTAGTCGATCCCAGATTGCTAATGCGGGCTTTAAAGCTGGAGACATTGCCGCGGTCACGAATGGGCAAGCGGATAGGGAATCCCTCGTCATCCAGGAAGAAGATCTCGTACTCCACTTCGCGGGCTTCGAAGTTGATCAATTGCAGTTTGGTGGCGACGCCGTCGCCGTTGACGACAAAGGGGAAGGCGATATCGCTGTCGGTGATGAAGGTGTCGCGGAAGCCGCTCGCTTCGCGGGCTTCTCCCTTGAACTTGGCCACACGGGGCCGCTTCAGCAACTGACGCAATTCACTGGGCTCCATCGCAGCGGCGTGCGACGTGAATAGCCCGAACAACACGGCAACACAGGCAAGGCACTTCATGTTCGTCAATCTAACACGCGGAAACCGGGCAGGGTTTCGGATCATAATCGAAAGATGCGCGCGATTCTGTTGGGTTTCCTGCTGTTGCCGGCTTTGTATGCTCAAACCGACGCCGAGGCGACATTCTGGCGAACATTGAATGACGGACGTGACTCCGGGCTGATGCTGTTCCGCTATCTGCGGGGGAAAGCCGGCGAGGCCTTGGAGCGGCGCGCCGAGCGCGTGCGGAACACGCGCGATTGGGATGCCTATCGCCGGGAGTTTCGCGAGAAGCTGATCACGTCGCTGGGCGGGCCGTTTCCCGCCAAGACGCCGTTGAACGCATCGGTGGTGGCGACGCTGCAGCGCGACGGCTATCGGATCGAGAAGGTGATCTTCGAAAGCCATCCGAAGTTCTTCGTCACGGCGAATCTGTATCTGCCGGCGACGGGCACTGGGCCCTCCCCCGCCATTCTGTTTCCCTTAGGCCATGAGACGGGCGCGAAGGCGCACGGGGCTTGGCAGATGGTGTTGGCGAACCTGGCGCGGCGCGGCTTTGTGCTGCTGGCGTGGGATCCGGTGGGCCAAGGCGAGCGCGTGCAGCTTTACGACGATGACTTTAAGGCTTCGAAGCTGGTACAGTCGACCACGGAGCATACCATCCAGGGACTGCAGGCTCTGCTGGTTGGCGATGCCATGGCTCGCTATACGATCTGGGACGGCATCCGCGCGCTGGACTATCTGCTGTCGCGGCCGGAGGTGGATAAGACGCGCGTGGGCATCACGGGCAACTCCGGCGGCGGCACGCACACGTCGTACATCGGGTCATTGGAGGATCGCATTCATGTGGCGGCGCCTTCCTGCTACATCACCAGTTGGGGGCACCTGCTGGATACGATTGGCCCGCAAGATGCCGAGCAGGTCTTCCCGGGCTGGCTGGCGGCCGGCTACGATCATCCCGACTTTATCTATGCGTTCTCGCCGAAGCCGTTTCTGATGCTGTCGGCGATTCGCGATTTCTTCTCGATTGAAGGCGCGCGCGCCACCTATTCCGAGGCATCGCGTGTGTATGATTCGCTGGGCGTGGCGGCGAAGTTCGGCAAGTTCGAAGCCGATGATGGGCATGGCTACACGCAGCCTCGGCGGGAGGCGGCGTACCGCTGGTTTACCAAGTGGCTGAAGGGGACTGAGGATACGTCGCCGGAGTCGCCCGTACAGCTATTGTCGGAGACGGAAGCGAACTGCACGCCGACGGGGCAGGTGGCGACGTCCCTGAAGGGGCACACGGTGCATAGTCTGAACCTGGCGCGTTGGAAGGAGCTGCGCAAGCCGGGGTCGCTGGAGGACGTGA
>JAEUQF010000338.1 GCA_016789745.1 Bryobacterales bacterium | reverse complement strand
AACGATGCGTAGCGCCCTTCCAGCATAGGCCCGGTCTTCTCCGGCGCCATCGCCGTGAATGACGCGGGCATGGTCGACCAGATCTTCGTACCTTCGTTCAACTCCCGGCCGACGATGGTCAGCGTGAACGGGCGCCCCTTTTGCGCACCGCGTGGCTGCAGATCCGTAATCACCGGCGGCGCCGCCAGTGCCGCCGTGGTTGCCAGGGCAAACAGCAGAGTCTTCATTGCAATCCGCCTCCAGAAGATGCCGATAACGGAACGGGTACAAAGGACCGTTCCAACTTGCAGTCGGCCGCATTGTAGATGCGCACCATGCCGTCAAAACCGCCGGTCGCCAATCGCTTGCCATCCGGCGAAAACTGTATCGTGTAGATGCCCGCGTTGTGCCCACTGCAGGCGGCCACGCGTGCGCCGGTCTCAGCGTTATACAGGCTCACGTTCGGGGCCGCACCCGCGACCGCAATCACGTTGCCATCGGGGGACCAGTCCAGCGCGAAGATCGCACCGTCCTGCCGGTCCAGCTTGCGCAGCAGTGTCGCTTCCTCGCCCACTTTCAGATTGCGTGGGCGATCCATCATATAGACGTAGGGGATGCGCTCTTCGCCGCCCACCACAATCCAGTCCTTCTTCGGATGCCGCGCCACGGCCGACAACTCGCCGCGCATCTGGTTCACGTTTTCCAGGAATTGGCCCGCATTGGCGTCCACCAGTTTCGCCGCGCGATCGCGGCCGACAGACACGAACCGCTTCGAATCCACACCGAATACAGTCGACAATACCCAGTTCTCATGGCTCGACATCTTGTACAGTTCTTTGCCGGTCTTTACTTCGAAGCCATGCACCGTGTTGTCGGCGCAGCCCACCACAACCTTCGAACCGTCGGGCGCAATCGACGCGCCGAAGACCGTATCGTTGGTCAACTCCGCCGTACGCAGTTGCTTGCCCGCCCGCGGATCCCAGAACTGCACTTCGCCAAAGCGCGCCGGCGTCCCACCGCCTGCCACCAGCACCGACCCATCCGGCGACCAGGCAATCGACAGAATCCGTTCCGCCTTACCCGCCAGCCGCTTCGGCGCGCCGCTGCCATCCACGTTGTGCACCAGCACTTCGCGATTGCCGCTCACGGCAATCTGCCGTCCATCAGGCGAAAACCGCAGCGCCGTGATCACCGGCGGCTGGATGTACACGGAAGGCCCACTCGACGTGGCCTCCACGGGCGTGTCGTCCTTTGCACCAGCCTTGATCCACTCGCGCACGATGGCCACGTCAGCCTCCGGCAACACCGGTTGCCCTAACGGCATGGATGGCTTCATCGCCCCGGTCATGTACTTCACCGTGATGCTCTCGTCCGGCGACCCGGCCACAAAAGCCGCGCCCCGCTTGCCGCCGGCTTTGAAGGCAGCATACGTGGTGATGTCCAGCCCCGATGACTTCATAGAAGGCTGATGGCACCCGGCACAGTTCTTCTGCAGCAGCGGCCGCACGTCGCGATGAAAACTGGGCTCGGCCGCGACAAGCAGACAAGGCAATGCAGGCAGAATGGCCCAGACAAAGGAAAGGCGCATAGGGAATCCCAGACTGTGGCTAGTATACCTGATGCAGTTTTCGCCGGAGCTTCCTACTGGACGTTCATCGCGCGGACCCAGCATTCTTCCCGTCAGCGCTACCCGCTTGACGCGGGCCGCATCCGGTGACAGAGTAAGTCCATCCGTAGTTCACGTCTGGGAGCCTATACCGTGAATCGAAATCCAATCCTTGCTTCCCTCTGCCTCGCCACGCTGGCACTTACGCCGGCCGGTGCGGCCAACCTCAGCTCTTCTCTCAAAGCCGGCAAGGCCGAACTGAAGTCCGCCGGTCCGCTTGCCTTTGCCCCCGAAGGGATCCTCTTCGTGGCCGACCCAGGCTCCGCCACCGTGCTCGCTATCGATCCCTCCGACAGCAAGGCAGGCCAGGCGGTCGGCGATGTCGCCGGCATCAATGAGAAGGTGGCCGCGATGCTCGGCACCACCCCGGACCAGATCCTCATCAATGACCTCGCCATCCACCCGGTCTCAAAGAAAGCCTACCTGTCGGTGTCCCGCGGCAAGGGTGCCGACGCCGCGGCCGTGCTGCTCCGTGTCGATGCCAAGGGCAAGATCGAGGAAGTCTCCCTTGATGGCGTGAAGCACGCTAAAGTCAGCCTCCCCAACGCCCCATCGGCCGACGCCAAGGACCGCCGGGGCCAGTCGCTCCGCCAGGAAGCCATCACGGATCTCGCCTTCATGGATGGCAAGGTCATCGTCGCCGGCCTCTCCAACGAGGAGTTCGCCTCCAACCTCCGCGTCATTCCGTTCCCCTTTGCCGACGCCACACAAGGCTCCGCCATCGAGATCTTCCACGGCGCGCACGGCCGCTTTGAAACCAACGCGCCGGTGCGAACCTTCGTCACGTACAAGATCCAGAACCAGCCGCACGTGTTGGCCGCCTACACCTGCACGCCACTGGTGAAGTTCCCGCTCTCCGATCTGAAGCCCGGCAAGAAAGTCATGGGCACCACCATCGCGGAACTCGGCAACGGCAATCGCCCGCTCGACATGATTGTCTATAAAAAGAACGGCGTCGATTACATCCTGCTCAACAACTCCCGGCGCGGCGTCATGAAGCTCTCTACCGAGAAGATCGACAGCTACCAGGGGATCACCAAGCAGACCGACGTCGCCGGCGTCCCGTATGAAACGGTGGCCGCACTCAAGGGTGTAGAGCACCTGGATAAGATCGACGATGGGCGCGCCATGCTGCTGGTCCGCGGCGAGAACGGCTCGCTCGACCTCAAGCAACTGGCACTCCCATAACCGCCGTGTTCTGGCTGTTCAGCCTGTTCCTGGCAGGCATCACTATTCAACTCGAAGACGGCGCCGTTGTGGTGCGTGGCATCACGCGCCCCGGCGCCGTTGCCGTCTACGTGGAAGGGAGGGAACATCTTCCCGCTCTTGCCGGCTCGCAGCAACAACGGCCCGGTGAAGTGCGCTTCGTCCCCCGTTTCCCCCTGCAACCCGGGCTTTCCTACAAAGCCTTCTACGGCGACACTTCCGCGATCCTTCGCATTCCCAAGGTGGAGCACAAACCCACCGCGCGCGTCGAACGGATCTACCCCACCGCCGACAGCCTGCCCTCCAATCAACTCAAGCTCTACCTGCACTTTTCCGAACCGATGAGCAAGGGCGAAGCCTGGCGCCGCGTCCACCTCGTCGATGACACCGGCAAAACCGTCACCGGCCCTTTCCTCGAAATCGAAGAGGAACTCTGGGATCCCACCATGCGGCGGCTTACCGTGCTGTTTGACCCCGGCCGCATCAAGCGCGGCCTCGTCCCCCACAACGAACTCGGCCCCGCGCTCGTGGAAGGCCGCCGCTACCACATCGTCATCGACCAGGATTGGCCCGATGCCCATGGCACTCCCCTGGCCGCGGCCTATCGCAAGACCTTCGTCGTCACCGAGGCCGACCGCACGCCGCCGCAGTTGGACACCTGGCAGATCCAGGCCCCTCGGGCCGGCACGCGCGATCCGCTCACCGTCGTCTTCCCCGAGCCGCTCGACGCGGCGCTGGCGCAACGGCTTATCCGTGTCGCCGATACGCCTGGCACCATCCGCCTCGATCAAGGGGAGACCCAGTGGCACTTCACACCCGATGCGCCCTGGAAGGCCGGCCCGCGGCGCCTGCTGGTCGGCAGCATCGTCGAAGACCTCGCCGGCAACCGCATTGGCCGCAAGTTCGATGTCGATGCGTTTGAAAAGGTGGAGATGCGCATGACCATTCAGACGCTGGAACTGCCCTTCATCGTCCAGCCTTAAGCGAGCCTGTCAGACCGTGGGAATGGTTCCGCCGTCGATCACGTACTCGCTTCCGTTGATCGCGGACGCACGGTCTGACGCCAGAAAAGCGATCAGTTCGGCCACCTCTTCGGGGCGCGACGGGCGGCCGAGGGGAATGCCGCCCAATGCGTTCATCACCCCTGTCCGCGCGGTGGCCGTGTCGATGCCTCCCTGCGACGCCAGCCGCTCCACGAATGCCATGGCAGCTTCGGTCTCTGTATAGCCCGGAGCCACGGAGTTGACGCGAACTCCCTTCGGGCTTACTTCTTTTGAAAGGCCCTTGCTGTAGTTGCTGAGGGCCGCTTTGGCAGCCGCATAGGGTAAGGTCGACTCGAACAGCGGAAGCGTACGTTGGATCGACGAGACATGGATGATCACGCCGGAGCCTTGCCGGAGCATGGAAGGCAGAAAGCCGCGATCCAGCCGAACTGCCGAAAACAGGTTCAGCTGGAAGGTGTCCAGCCAATGCTCGTCGGTGAGGGCGAGAACGCCG
>JAEUQF010000289.1 GCA_016789745.1 Bryobacterales bacterium | reverse complement strand
TACGAGGATCGATGAGACTGAGGTGGGCGTGAAGCAACTCGTCATAGGCCCGAGGCAGCTCGTCGTCGAGGACGATGTGCTTGTGGCCGGATAGTCCGTGTTTGATGGCGTTGCGGGAGACGCGTTCCTTCCCAGCGGCGGAAGTGGGGCCCATGGACCGGGCTCCGTTTTGGCGCGAAATCTCAGCGCGTTGTTCAGGCGTCAATGGGTACTTGCTGCGCGGCATGTCCTAAGGATAGAGAGGGGGAACGGAGGCGAAGGGTGTAAATTGCTGAAAGGAAGAGAAAAGTAAGTTGTCGAGGGAGAGAGGCACTGCACAAAATCCGACACCCCCTCCCGTGGCGATCCTCCGCGCCGGGGATGATCAGGCTTAACAGCAGGCGCGGGTAGGATCACATCAGCGTACGGTTACAACCGTGATGTCGTCCTCCTGTCCCCAGGCTTGCGCGGCCTCGGCGATTTCCTTGGGTGGCTTGCGGCTGATGGCCAAGGCGCGGTCGAAGCCGAACAACTCGCCGTTCGGGTTCGTGGCCTCGAGGACGCCGTCGGAAACCATCGTGATCACGGAAGGCCGTGGATGCGTGGACGGTTCCCAGCTAGCGTCCGCGCTGACGCCCAGCGGCAACCCGCTTTCGGCCACGCATTCCACGCCATCGAAGTACGGCGCGGGATGGCCGGCGTTGGCCACCAGCACTTCGTGCTCGCGCACCAGCAAACAGCAGCAGGTGACGAATCCTGGACTCCCCAGCGCCGCCCGGTTCAACTGCGATAAGACCGCGTCCGGTTCCCAGGCCATCACCGTACGGAGGGTCCCCACCATGGCAGACACGGTCATGGCCGCCTGCAGTCCCTTGCCCGACACATCGCCCACCAGCACCAGCGTGCCCTGCGGCGTTTCGGCAGCATAGTAGAAATCGCCGCCGACTTCATTCGCAGGTACATACACTGCCTCCACACCTGCAGGCATCGCTTGCCCTAACAATATCGACTGTACCGTCCGCGCCGCCTGTAACTCTCCTCTCATCCGTAGTTCTTCGGTCCGCCGTTCGCGCGACCTGCGGATCACGAACACCCCCGCGAGAAGGCCAAACAAAAGCCTCGCCACCTGATCCCACGCCAGCAGTCCCCCCTGGACCGGAATGCCCATCGCGAGCGGAGCGAATGGCAGACTGAGGCGGCCGGTCATGGTGAGGACTTGGACCAGTACGGTAAGGATCAGTAAGGCGCGAGCGGCACGCGGCTGCTTCCATCCTGCAAAGAGAAGCACCATGGAGATCCCAACTCCCACCGCGAAGATGAAGAGATAGCTCACGACCAGAGTTGGAGTCCAGGCGAACGGCGTCGCGTTGAGGGTATTTGCAAGATAGACCGCACGCACCAGCACCCAGGCGGCGGTGAAGGTGCCGAACCACCACACGCGGATCCGGACTCCGGCGAGCATCGCTCCGACTGCCAGAACCATCACCGGCTGCGCCGTCGAAATCACCCGCGACCACAGGTTAGCCACGAACCAGTCCGTTCCGCCGTCCATGTTCAGGTACACACTCAGGGCGGAAGAGGCCAGGTACGCACAGATCAGAATGGCGAGCCTGTCAAACCCGTGGCCTGCCAGAGCCGACATCACTCCCACCAGGATCAGGAGCAGGATGGACGCCACGCGCAGGCCCACCTGCCCGGTGCGGTGCTCGTAATATCCAGTGGCCAGCGAACTGACGGGTAGCACCTGCAGTGCGGTGAAGAACTGCCAGGTTCTGCCAAACAGATCGTTTCCAGGCGGGAGATAGTGGCGGATGGCAAATAATGCCGGTCCCGCCGGGGTATCCCGCGGAAACGCGAGCGTTTGGGTCAGCGGACCTGCTTTCGGGCGTGGAGAGTCCAGGTCGGCTGTCGATCCCACAAGCTTGCCGTTCAGGTAAAACTCGCACGCGCACCACCGAACCACTATTCCGGCTTGTTCGCCGGACGGGACTACCACACGGGTCCGGATCCACAGCCGGTTGGTTTGGAAGTCTTCCAGCCGAAGCCAACGGCCACTGGCCACCAACTCCCAACCGGAGTCATCGAAGGCGGGATCCGCCCAGCGGAGATCATCGCCGCGATGGAAGCGCGCTCCAGTCTGGCCGAACGCCGGGGTGATCGCGGTTAACAGCAGAAAGAGTAGGAGCATGTCAGCGCACCGTCACCACAGTGATATCGTCCTCTTGTCCCCACGCCTGCGCCGCGAGCGCGATCTCTTTCGCGGGCTTGCGGCTGATGGCGAGGGTGCGTTCGAAGCCGAATAGCTCGCCGTTCGTATTGGTGGCTTCGACGACACCATCGGAAATCAAGGTCAACACAGAAGGCCGTGGATGCGTCGATACCTCCCACGAAGCCTCCGCACTCACCCCTAGCGGCAGTCCGCTCTCACACTGGCACTCCACGCCATCGAAGTGCGGCGCGGGATGCCCGGCATTGGCCACCTGCACGTCGGCGTCCCTCACCAGTACAGCGCAGCAGGTGACGAATCCGGCACTGCCCGACAGCGTTCGATTCAGTTTCGACAGCACCTGCGACGGCTCCCGAACGTCCACCGTGCGCAACGCCCCTACTATCGTGGACACGGTCATTGCCGCTTGCAACCCCTTACCGGAGACATCACCCACCAGCACCAGCGTGCCTTCCGGTGTTGCGGCGGCATAGTAGAAGTCGCCACCCACCTCGCTGGCCGGCACGTAGACGGCATCCACGCCTGGCGGCAGAGATTGCCCCAATAGCATCGACTGCACACTGCGAGCCGCCTGCAACTCCCCCTTCATGCGCAGTTCCTCGGTCCGCCGTTCTCGCGACCTCCGAATTACGAATGCCCCCGCCAGCACGCCGAACAGCAACTTCGAGATGCTGTCCCAAAGCATGATCGAGCCGAACATCGGAATCCCAACCGCGATCGTGCCGAAGCCCGATCCAAAGCGTCCCAGGAAGTAAAACACCTGGATCAGCACGGCCACCACAAGCAAGGCCCGCGGGGTACCCGGCCGTCTCCAGCCAACGCAGAGCAACGCCAGATCGATAACGGTTCCCAGCACCGCCAGCAGAAGGTAGCCCACCACCAGCAGCGGCACCCATGCAGTTGGCGTATCCCGCAAGGACTCCACCAGGTACCAGGTGCGCACCACCAGCGCCAATCCTACATAAGGACCCAGCCACCAGGCCCGGATGCGAACGCCCGCCAGCATCGATGCGACCACCGTCACAATGAGCGCTTGCGGGAGGACGGTCACCGCGCCCAGCCAACTGCCGACGAACCAACTCACGTCGCTCCAGTCCGTGTAGACGTAAGTGTTGAAGGCGGCCGTACCCAGGTAAGCGCAGATCAGCATGGAGAGCAGATCGAAGCGAAGCCCCGCCAAGGCAGCAGCCGCGGCCACCAGGATGAGCAGCATGATGCCTGCCACCTGCTCAAACATAAAGAAGCGGACTTCACGGTAGGCCCTGAGCACGTCCCTACTCGGCACCAGAGTGGGAATGCTTCTGCGCCAGGCGGATCCGACGATCTCGAACGCCGGGGGAACATAGTGACGGATCGCCAGCAGCGCAGGGCCCGGTGGGGTATCCGAAGGCAGCGGAATAGACTGCACTAAACGCCCCGGATCCGGGCGCGGCGCATTCAAATCTCCCGTCGACCCCACGCGCTTTCCATTGAGGTAGAACTCGCAGGCGCAGAAGCGAAACACCAGAACTGCCGGTTCCCCAGCAGGCACCACAACCGTAGTCCGAATCCAGAGCCGATTCGTCCGAAACTCATCCATTCGCGGCAACCGCCGGCTCTCCACCAACTCCCAGCCCGAATCATCGAACGCCGGATCCGCCCAGCGCGGATCATCGCCTCGATGGAAACGCGCGCCTGCCGGCGCCTGGCCGAATGCCAGTCCCGCGGCAAAGAGCAGTAACAGGATACGTAGCAGCATCAGCGTATCGTCACGACGGTGACGTCGTCCTCCTGCCCCCAAGCCTGCGCTACGTGGGCAATCTCCTTCGCAGGCTTGCGGCTGATAGCTAATGCCCGTTCGAAGCCGAACAGTTCGCCATCCGCGTTGGTGGCTTCGACGACGCCGTCGGAGATCAACGTCAGTACGGAAGGCCGCGGATGCGTCGATACTTCCCACGCAGCCTCCGCGCTCACACCTAGGGGCAACCCGCTCTCGCCCGTGCACTCGACACCATCGAAGTACGGCGCCGGATGCCCGGCATTCGCCACTAGCACTTCAACATTGCGCACCAACACGCAGCAGCAAGTCACAAATCCCGCCGTGTTGCCCACCAGCGTGCGATTCAGCGTCGACAGTACCTGGTCCGGTGCATTGACCACCAGTCCGCGCAGCGTCCCCAGAATCGCCGACACCGTCATCGCCGCCTGCAGTCCCTTGCCCGACACATCGCCCACCATCACCAGCGTGCCCTGCGGGGTTTCGGAGACATAGTAGAAGTCGCCGCCTACCTCGCTGGCTGGTACGTAAACCGCATCGACGCTGGCAGGCATTGACTGGCCCAAGAGCATGGACTGCACACTGCGAGCGGCCTGCAACTCGCCCTTCATCCGCTGCTCTTCGGCCCGCCGCTCGCGAGCCCGCCGGATCACGAAAGCACCAGCCAACACGCCAAAGAGCAATTTTGAAATGTTATCCCAGAGCAGGGTCGATCCCAGGATGGGGATCCCGGCGGGCATTGTACCGAAGCCCACTCCAAACCGTCCCAGCAAGCCGAACACATGAATGAGAAGAGCAACCACCAGTAAGGGGCGGGGTGCAGTCGGGCGCCGCCAGCCGGCCGACACCAGAACCAGATCGATCGTCACGGCCAGAGCGCTACCGAGCGGGTAGCCCACGGCAACCACCAGGATCAACGGCGAGGGCGACGCATTCGACAATTCCAGTTGGGCGGCCGCCCGAACGAACATTATCAGGCAAGCGAAAGGTCCAAACCACCGCGCCTGCAAGGGTACCCCTGCCAACATCGACGCAACAGCCGTAACAATGAGGGTTTGCGGCCAGATTGTAAACTGTGCGATCTGGACACTGACAAACCAGTTCGAACCACCCCAGTCACTGTAGAGATAGGTGTTCAGCGCGGCGACCGCCAGATACTGACAAATCAGCACGGAGAGGAGATCGAAGCGAAGTCCTGCGAGCGCAGCCAGCGCGGCCACCAGGATCAGCAGCAAGACGCCAGCCACCTGCTCGAAGAGAAAGAAGCGAACTTGGCGGTAGGCTGCCAGAGCCTCGCTACCAGGTACGATCCGAGGCACGGCACGCCGCCAAGACGACCCAACGACTTCCATGCCGGGCATAATGTAGTGCCGAATCTCCAGCAGCGCAGGCCCCGGTGGAGTGTCCGCAGGCAGCCAGATCACCTGCACCAGGCGCCCCGGATTCGGACGCGGCGAGTTCAGATTCCCCGTCGACCCCACGCGCTTCCCGTTCAGATAAAACTCGCAAGCGCAGTAGCGGAACACCAATGCGACCGGCTCGCCTGCCGGAATTTCCACGCGCGTCCGCACCCAGAGCCTGTTCTTGCGGAACTCCTCCAGGCGCGGCAGCCGCCGGCTCGCCACCAACTCCCAATCCGAATCATCAAACGCCGGATCCGCCCAACGCAGATCATCGCCGCGATGGAAGCGAGCCTCTGCCGTCTGCCCATGCACCAACCCCGCCGCGCAGAGCAGTAAAAGGGTCGTTCGTATACACCGTCTGTTCAAGGGGATTCCCAGTTACGGTCGTCGACACAGCATACTAGATGAGGCGGGTCTAGCGGGGACTGCCAGGGAGACACCATGCGAGTGCGCGAGTTGGCCGATTGGCTCGGTTGTACGTTCGAAGGCGATGGCGAGCGGGAATTATCCGGCGTCTCCGGCCTCGAATCCGCCGGTGCCGATCAGGTAAGCTTCATCGGCAATCGCAAAGCCGCCGCGCATGCCGACCAGAGTGCGGCCGGATGCCTGCTGGTGCCGCTCGATTATGCCAACCAACGCGACCGAACCGTCATCCGCACCGCTGATCCACTCGTCATGTTCGCACGCACCGTGGCTCTCTTCCATCCCCTGATGCGCCCCGCGCCCGGCGTCCATCCCACGGCCGTTGTCGCCGCTGATGTCGAACTCGGCCGCGATGTCTCCATCGGGCCGAACACCAGCATCGGCGAGGGCTGTCGTATTGGCGACCGCTGTGTCATT
>JAEUQF010000285.1 GCA_016789745.1 Bryobacterales bacterium | reverse complement strand
AACGATGGTTTCGAGGTGCTTGTCGGTGATGTTGACGCCCTGCAGCCGGTAGACTTCCTGGATTTCATCCACGAGGTAGCGCTGCACGGCGCGTTCGCCCTGGATGGTGAGGATGTCGTGCGGGTTGAGGGGGCCGTCCATGAGCGGGTCGCCCGCCCGGACACGTTCGCCCTCTTGCACATTGACGTGAACGCCGCGGGGTACGGGGAATTCGTGGACGCTGTTGTCCTCGCCAATGATCTGGAGTTTGCGGGTGCCCTTGCTGACTTCACCGAACTTGACGGTGCCGTTGATGGGCGCCATGTAGGCGGGGTCGCGGGGCTTGCGGGCTTCGAACAATTCGACCACGCGGGGCAAGCCGCCGGTGATGTCCTTGGTCTTGGTGGTCGCACGCGGGATCTTGGCGAGCACGTCGCCGGCGTGGATCTCTTCCCCTTCGCGCACCATGAGGTGGGCGTGGGTGGGCATGAGATAGCGCTTTTCATCGTGCTTGCCGCCGTGCAGCGGGCGCACGATGATCGACGGGACGCGCTTTTCGTCGGGGCTGTCGACGACGACGAGCTGCGAGAGGCCGGTGATTTCGTCGACCTGTTCGGTGACGGTGACGCTATCGATGAGATCCTTGAAATGCACCGTACCGCTGATGTCGGTGAGGATCGAGAAGGTGTACGGATCCCACTCGAGCAGCATCTGGTTGGCTTCGACTCGGGCGCCGTCTTCGACCAGGACGCGGGCACCGTACACGACGGGGTAGCGTTCCTTTTCACGGCCCTTGTCATCGAGGATGGCGAAGATACCGTTGCGGTTCATGGCGACGCGGTCGCCCTTGGCGTTGCGGAGCGTGGTGACGCCGAGGTACTTGGCGACACCGGAGCTCTTGGCGTCCTGGGTGGATTGTTCGGAGGCGCGGGTGGCGGCGCCACCGATGTGGAAGGTACGCATGGTGAGCTGCGTACCGGGTTCGCCGATGGACTGGGCGGCAATGACGCCGACGGCTTCGCCGCGTTCGACCATGCGGCCGGTGGCGAGGTTGCGGCCGTAGCAGAGCTGGCAGACGCCGCGCTTGGATTCGCAGGTCAGGACCGAACGGATGCGCACGCGCTCAATGCCGGTGTTCTGGATGAGGCTGGCGAGCTCTTCGGTGATCTCGTCGTTGGCTTTGACGAGCACCGTGCCTTCGTAATCGAGGACGTTTTCGAGAGCGACGCGGCCGACGATGCGGTCACGGAGCGGCTCGATGATTTCGCCCGATTCGATGATGGGTTCGACAAAGATGCCGTCGGCGGTGCCGCAGTTCAGTTCGGAGATGATGACGTCCTGGGCAACGTCGACCAGGCGGCGGGTAAGGTAACCGGAGTCGGCTGTTTTGAGAGCCGTGTCGGCAAGACCTTTTCGCGCACCGTGCGTGGAGATGAAGTATTGGAGTACGTTCAGCCCTTCGCGGAAGTTGGCGGTGATGGGCGTTTCGATGATCTCGCCCGAGGGCTTGGCCATGAGGCCGCGCATGCCGGAGAGCTGGCGGATCTGCTGTTTGGAGCCGCGGGCGCCGGAGTCGGCCATGATGTAGATGGGGTTGAGGTAGCGGCCGGTACGGTCGTCCTCTTCCATCAATTTGAACATCTTGTCGGAGACGCGGTCGGTGACCTTGGACCAGATTTCGATGATCTTGTTGTAGCGCTCACCGTGAGTGATGGCGCCTTCCTGGTACTGGTTCTGGACCTCGATGACGGCCTTTTCGGCTTCGGCGACGAGGAGTTTCTTGTCGCCGGGGACGACCATGTCATCAATGCCGATGGAGATGCCGGCGCGGGTGGCGTAGAGGAAGCCAAGCTTTTTGACTTCGTCGAGCATGCCGACGGTGGTGTGGAGGCCGAAGCGGAGGTAGCAGTAGTTCACCATCTGGGAGAGGCCCTTCTTTTTGAGAAGGCCATTGATGAACGGCATGTCCTCCGGCAGCACGTCATTGAGGATGACGCGGCCGACGGTGGTTTCCATGTACTGCTTGACGTACTCGATGGGCTCGGTGTGAAGGACGTTCTGGGAGTCAAAGGCCTTGGAGAGGTCGATGACCCGGCCGGTGTGGCGGAGCTTGATGGGGGTGAGGGTTTCGACCTCGCCCATTTCGAGCGCGATGAGAACGTCTTCCGAAGAAGCGAAGGTGCGGCCTTCGCCCTTGGTGCCGGGGCGGGCTTTGGTGAGGTAGTAGAGGCCGAGCACCATGTCCTGGGTGGGGATGGCGATGGGCGAGCCGTGGGCCGGAGACAGAACGTTATTGGCGGCCAGCATGAGGGTGCTGGCTTCGATCTGGGCTTCCGGAGAGAGCGGGATGTGGACGGCCATCTGGTCGCCGTCGAAGTCGGCGTTGAAGGCGGTACAGACGAGCGGGTGGATTTTGAGCGCCTTGCCTTCGACCAGGACGGGTTCAAAGGCCTGGATGCCGAGGCGGTGCAGGGTGGGGGCGCGGTTGAGGAGGATGGGATGGTCGCGAATGACTTCCTCGAGGATGTCCCAGACGACCGGATCCTGCTGTTCGACGAGCTCTTTGGCCTGTTTGATGGTGGTGCAATGGCCGCGCTGTTCGAGGCGGTGATAGATGAAGGGCTTGAACAGCTCGAGGGCCATCTTTTTGGGAAGGCCGCACTGGTGGAGCTTGAGTTCGGGGCCGACGACGATGACGGAGCGGCCGGAGTAGTCGACGCGCTTGCCGAGGAGGTTTTGGCGGAAGCGGCCCTGCTTGCCCTTGAGGGTATCGGAGAGGGACTTGAGCGGGCGGTTGTTGGCGCCACGGAGGACGCGGCCGCGGCGGCCGTTATCGAACAGGGCGTCGACGGCTTCCTGGAGCATGCGCTTTTCGTTGCGCACGATGACGTCGGGGGCGTGGAGTTCGATCAGCTTTTTCAACCGGTTGTTGCGGTTGATGACGCGGCGGTAGAGGTCATTGAGGTCGGAGGTGGCAAAGCGGCCGCCATCGAGCGGGACGAGCGGGCGGAGTTCCGGGGGGATGACGGGGATGACGTCGAGGATCATCCATTCCGGCTTGTTGCCGGACTTGCGGAAGCTTTCGGCGACGCGGAGGCGCTTGGCGTATTTGAGCTTTTTCTGGACCGAGGTTTCGGTCTTCATGCGCTCGCGAATTTCGATGCTGAGGGATTCGACATCGATTTTCTTGAGGAGCTCCTTGATGCCTTCGGCGCCCATCATGGCGACGTACTTGCCGTAGTATTCCTGGTCGAGCTGGCGTTTCTTTTCGTCGTTGATGACTTCGCCCTTGGAGATGCCGGTGACTTCGCCGGGATCGACGACGACGAAGGCTTCAAAGTAGAGGACGCGCTCGAGTTCGCGGAGGGTGATATCGAGCAGGTAGCCGATGCGGCTGGGGAGTCCTTTGAAGAACCAGACGTGGGAGCAGGGGCTGGCGAGCTCGATGTGGCCGAGGCGTTCGCGACGGACACGGGAGAGGGTGACTTCGACGCCGCACTTGTCGCAGATGACGCCGCGGTGCTTCATGCGCTTGTATTTGCCGCAGAGGCATTCCCAGTCGGCGACGGGTCCGAAGATGCGGGCGCAGAAGAGGCCGTCGCGTTCGGGCTTGAAGGTGCGGTAGTTGATGGTCTCCGGTTTGGTGACTTCACCATGGGACCAGGAGCGGATTTTTTCCGGAGAAGCGAGACTGATGCGGATGGAGTCGAAATCGGCGATTAAGTTGGCGCGGTCGTAGGGGGAAGAACGGTACATGTTCTAGATAGCTCCTTTCGTCAATCGGGATCGAAGTGCGGGCAGGGGTGGCGTGGACGCCACCCCGCAGACCTGGAGGTCTGCCCCACAGGTTTCGAGCATCAGTCAGCAGCGAGGGCAGTATCCGGCACCTCGCGGGGCTTCTTCATGAGTTCGACGTCGAGACAGAGGGATTGCAACTCCCGGATCAGGACGTTGAAGGATTCGGGTACACCGGGTTCGGCGGCGGCTTCGCCCTTTACGATGGCCTCGTAGATTTTGGCGCGGCCGTAGACGTCGTCGGACTTGGCGGTGAGCAGTTCCTGGAGGACGTAAGCGGCGCCGTAGGCTTCGAGGGCCCAGACTTCCATTTCGCCGAAGCGCTGGCCACCGAACTGGGCCTTGCCGCCCAGGGGTTGCTGGGTGATGAGGGAGTAGGGTCCGATGGAGCGGGCGTGGATCTTGTCGTCGACCAGGTGGCTCAGCTTGAGCATGTAGATGTAGCCGACGGTGACGGGCTGTTCAAAGCCGATGCCGGTCATGCCGTCGTAGAGCTGGATTTTGCCCGAGGTCGGGTATTGGGCCTCGGTGAGCTGTTCCTTGATGTTGAGCTCGGTGGCGCCGTCGAAGACGGGGGTTGCGAAGTGCAGGCCGAGCGCCTTGGCTGCCCAGCCGAGGTGCGTCTCGAGGATCTGTCCGACGTTCATACGGGACGGGACGCCGAGGGGGTTGAGGACGATTTCGACGGGGGTGCCGTCGGGCAGGTAGGGCATGTCCTCTTCGGGAACGATTCTGGCGATGACGCCCGTGTTGCCGTGGCGGCCGGCCATCTTGTCGCCGACCGAGAGCTTGCGCTTCATGGCGATGTAGACTTTGACCAGCTTGATGACGCCGGGGGGCAGTTCGTCGCCCTTCTTGAGCTTGGCGATCTTCTCTTCGGTGATCTTTTCGAGCACCGCGATCTGGCGCGACGTCATCTCTTCGATTTCGTCGATTTGCTCGTTGAGGCGCGGATCCTTGTCCTTGAAGCGGAGGCGCTTCAAGTCGCGGGCGCGGATTTTTTCGAGCAGGTCGCGGGAGACGAAGGTGCCCTTGGAGAGGAGCTTTTTGTTGGTCTTTTCGTCATGGAGGTCGGCGAGGACTTCCTTGCCTTCCATGAGGTTGCCGAGGCGCTTGGCACGCTCGTCGTTGAGGATGCGCTTTTCGTCATCGAGGTTGCGGTGAAGAGAAGCGATCTTCATTTCGAGGATCTGCTTGGAGCGCTCGTCGAGGTCCGCTCCTTTGCGGGAGAAGACGCGGGCATCGACCACCACGCCTTCGATGCCGGGCGGGCAGTAGAGGGAGGCGTCCTTGACGTCGCCGGCCTTTTCGCCGAAGATGGCGCGGAGCAGCTTTTCTTCGGGAGTGAGCTGGGTTTCGCCCTTGGGGGTGACTTTGCCGACGAGGATGTCGCCGGGTTTCACCGAGGCGCCGACATGGATGATGCCGGACTCATCGAGGTTGCGAAGGAAGCTTTCGCTGATGTTGGGGATATCGCGGGTGATTTCTTCCGGCCCCAGTTTGGTATCGCGGGCTTCGATTTCGAACTCTTCGATGTGGACGGAGGTGTAGTAGTCCTCTTTGACGAGCTTTTCGGAGACGACGATGGCGTCTTCGAAGTTATAGCCGCGCCAAGGCATGAAGGCGACGAGGACGTTGCGGCCGAGGGCGAGTTCACCCTTTTCGGTGCAGGGGCCGTCGGCGAGCACATCGCCCTTTTTGACTTTTTGGCCGACCTTGCAGATGGGCTTTTGATTGATACAAGTGTTCTGGTTGGAACGCTTGAACTTGATCATGGTGTAGATGTCGGCGCCGACTTCGCGGGACATCTGGCCTTCGTGGACGTTGCCTTCGACGCGGACGATGATGCGTTCGGAGTCGACCGAATCGACCACACCGGTACGGCGGCAGATCTGGACGGCGCCGGAATCGCGGGCGGTGACCCATTCCATGCCGGTGCCGACGAAGGGGGCTTCGGCGCGGAGCAGGGGGACGGCCTGGCGTTGCATGTTCGAGCCCATGAGGGCGCGGTTGGCGTCGTCGTTTTCAAGGAACGGGATGAGGCTGGCGGCGACCGAGACGAGCTGTTTGGGGCTGACGTCCATGTACTCGACTTCGTCCCTGTGGATGAGGAGGAAGTTGCCCTGTTTGCGGGCATTGACGAGGTCGCGGACGATGTGGCCGTCAGGGTCGAGCTCGACGTTGGCCTGGGCGATGATGTACTTGTCCTCTTCCCAGGCGGAGAGGTAATCGCAGTAGGCTTCGAATTCGGCGGGCTGTTTGCCGGGTTTGACGTCGGCATTCATGCGTTCGAGTTCGCCGCGATTGAGGACCTGGTTGACCTTGGTATTGGTGTCGCCGGGGTTGAGGATTTTGACTTCGTCGACGAGCTTGCCCTGGAGCACGCGGCGGTACGGCGATTCGATGAAGCCGTAGTCGTTGATGCGGGCAAAGCAGGACAGCGAGGAGATAAGGCCGATGTTGGGACCTTCGGGGGTCTCAATGGGGCAGATACGGCCGTAGTGGGTGGGGTGGACGTCGCGGACTTCGAAGCCGGCGCGTTCACGGGACAGACCGCCGGGTCCAAGGGCCGAGAGGCGGCGCTTGTGGGTGATTTCCGACAGCGGATTGGTCTGGTCCATGAACTGCGAGAGCTGGCTGGAGCCGAAGAACTCGCGAATGGCGGCCATGACGGGCTTGGCGTTAACCAGGTCATGCGGCATAGCCGTGGACATTTCCTGGTAGACGGACATCTTTTCCTTGATGGCGCGTTCCATGCGGACGAGGCCGATGCGGAACTGATTTTCGAGCAGTTCGCCGACGGCGCGGACGCGGCGGTTGCCGAGGTGATCGATGTCGTCGACGGCACCGACGCCGCGGCGGAGCTTCATCAGGTAGCGGATGGTGGAGATGAAGTCGTCCTCGTTGAGGGTGCGGCGGTCGAGCGGGGTGGCGTCGGCCTTATCGAACAACTTGATATTGAACTTCATGCGGCCCACGCGGGAGAAGTCGTACTTGCGGGGGTCGAAGAACATGCCCTGGAACAGCTGGGTAGCGGTGTCGAGGGTGGGCGGATCGCCGGGGCGCAGCTTGCGGTAGATTTCGAGCAGCGCTTCGTTCTGGAGCTTGACGGCGTCCTTTTTCAGCGTCATGGAGATGACGTTGCCGACCTCGTCGCGCTCGGGGAAGAAGATTTCGACGTTTTCGATGCCCGCTTCGAGGAGGCGGGAGAGGCCAGCGGCGTTCAGCTCCTGGTTGGCTTCGAGGAGGATTTCGCCGGTGGACATATCGATGACGTCGCCGGCGCAGAAGGCGCCTTCGATGTCATTGGGGGCGACTTCGACCTCTTCGACCTTGGACTTGACGAGGTTTTCAAAGACGCTGCGGGTGATTTTCTTACCCTGGGGGACGATGGTGGCGCCGGCTTTGTTGATGGCGTGGGAGAGCTTCAGGCCGATCAAGCCGTTGGAGAGCTTCCAGAAGAGCTTGTTGTCCTTGAGCGAGAGGGTGGACAGGGTATCGGTATAGAAGGTCTTGATGATCTGCTCGTCGGTTTTGAGGCCGAGGGCGCGCAGGAAGACGGTGCCGTAGAACTTGCGTTTGCGGTCGATGCGGACGTAGAGGAGGTTTTTGTTGTCGTATTCGAACTCGACCCAGGAGCCGCGGTAGGGGATGATTTTGCCGAGGAAGTAGCCCTGAGCCTGGACGCGCTCGAAGAAGACGCCGGGGGAGCGGTGGAGCTGGCTGACGATGACGCGCTCGGTACCGTTGATGATAAAGGTGCCGTTTTGCGACATGAGCGGGATTTCGCCGAAGAAGACTTCCTGCTCTTTGACGTCGCGAACGGACTTGTTGCCGGTGTCGGGGTCCTTATCGTAGACGGTAAGGCGGATGGTGACCTTGAGGGGGGCGGCGTAGGTCATGCCGCGCTCTTCGCACTCGGCCTGGTCGTATTTGAGCTGGAGGCTGACCGGGTCACCGCAGCGATTGCAGAAGGTGACGATGTTCTTATTAAAGGTGCCGCAGTGGTGGCAGAGAACGTCGCCGGGGTGGAACGGGTCAGTCTTGATGGTGGAGCCGCACTGGCGGCAGGTGGAGCGGAGGTGGTGCAACCCTTTGAGGTTGCCGCACTTGCACTCCCAGTTGCCGATGGCGTAATCGACGAAGTCGAGCTGGGAGAGGCCGCGGAAGTCAGTGATCGGGAATACGGAGCTAAAGACGCTCTGGAGGCCGGTATCTTCACGCTCCGGAGGGAGCAGGTCCATCTGCAGGAAGCGCTCGTAGGACTTCTTCTGGACCTCGATCAGGTTCGGAATGGGGATCGTGGTCTTAATTTTGGAGAAGTCCACTCGTTCGCGAGTACCAGAGGGAACCAAATTCAGCATTCAACACTCCTATGGGCGTAGGCGACGCAACCAAGTGCGAAAAAGATCAATTGGCCGACGGCCGGCCGCGGTCGGGCGAAGGAGCCGCGGGACGGGACGAAGGCAGGAGACCGCGGGGCCGGGCGGGCGCGACGCGATCGGGATGAGCGGAAAGAGCCGGAGTATGGCGAGTTTGCGGCGTATTTGCGGGAGGGGCCGCTGGGCGCGAGAACGGAAGGGCGAGGGGCAAGATGCGGGGATACACGGGGAGTGCGGACGTTCCAATCCCGTCAGAAGACAACGGGGCTCTGGAAGCCGTTTCGATCAGCCAGGCAGCCTGACGGCTGTCGCTAGAAACGCAGGAAGAGAAAGTCACACGCGCCAAAACCGGAAAAAATTATTCCGCCCGAACAACTTCAGGGTAACAAACTGACTACAGCACGTCAATTGCCAATCCGCTTTTCGGTAAAAAAGGGTTTGGGGACGCACATCGAGTTAGGATAGCATGGCGGGTCAAGTGGGAAGTGGGGCGAGGACAAAAAGGGCGGAACTGACGGGGGTGAAATGGCCGGACGGGCGCGTGGACGGCGGAGCGAATGGCTTGGGGGCTGATCGCGACTCCTGCAAGTGGCCGGGCAATGCCGGCGTTCGGAGAGGTTCCGGGGGCCGATGCGGACAGGTGTCAGTCGGTATCAAAAGCCAGAATCGGCCTTAAGACCTCGGCACGGGCGCACTCACGGAGCTCGGTTCTGTAAGGCAACTTATGAACCGCGCTCCGTGAGAAATCGATGCAATTGACAGCCCGCAGCCTCAGGCGCGGCGGCGGCGGAGGTAGAAGGCGAAGGCGAGCGGGGCGGCCATGGTGAGGAAGGTGGATGGTTCCGGGACGGAGTTAGCCACGCCATTGTCGATCACTAAGCTGTCGATGCCGATATAATCCCCGTTGTTGCCATTGGGGCCTGAGTCGGTGACGAAATAGCGAAAGGCGATATGGACTGGGGTGGGTCCCGGGAGACCGGCAAAGCTTAAGACCACTTGGGTCCAAGACCTTGGGTAGGAGACAAGATCGAGAGAGGGATTGATGTCGATGCCGAGGGTGAAAAAATCCCCCACGGAGTTTTCGGTGCTGCCGACGTCGGTGCCAGCGAGGCTAAACCGGACTTGCAGGCGGTCAGCGGCAATGGTGGGGTCCGCGGTGCGCGTAAAAAAGGAAAGCGCGGAATTGTTGTCGATGGTGACCTGGGGGGTAATCAGCCAGAGACTGATGGTACCGCCGCTGCCGGCGGCATTGAAGTTGGCACCGACGTAGGAATTGGCGGCGCCGGCGTGTGCCGGGAAGGCGTTGCCCTGGAACCAACTTGTGGAACCCACGGGAGCGCTATTGTTTTTGATGACCCACCCGGCACCGGGGAGTGCGGCAACGTCATTGAAGTCTTCCGAAAAAATGGTAATGGCAGGGGCAAGAGTCGCCGCCGCCAGGAGCAGAATGCAGGACCTGAGAAACACGGTGTTAAACCTCCGAGCAAGTCGAACAGAGAGAATCTGGGAATTGTAACACCCTGGAGGTTACGGTTGAATTTAAAGGCCGCTTGCCGTGGCGTTGATTTTTTCAGTCGCCAATCGCACGCTGTGCATGCAAGGGAAAGAAACGGACCGCGGATGGCTGGCCGCTGCGCGATTCGGCGGCTTCCGATTGATGGCGCCAGAGGGTTTGGAAGATGGGGCCGTGGCTTAGGAGGTGGTCGAGGGAGCCGTGTTCGACGATGCGGCCGTTGGCGAGGACGTAGATTTCGTCGAAATGGCGGAGCAGGTGGAGGCGGTGGAGGGCGGAGATGACGACTTTGTCTTCGAAGGCGGCGAACAGATTGTGGTAGATTTCGGCTTCGGTTTTGGGGTCGACGGAACTGGTGGGCTCGTCGAGCAGGACGATGTCGCTCTGGCGAGCGGCTAGGATGCCGCGGGCGAGGGCGAGGCGCTGTTTCTGGCCGCCGCTGAGGTTGACTCCCTTTTCCTGGATGTTGGAGTCGAGGCCCTTGGGGAGGCTGGCGAGGACGGAGTCGAAGTGGGCGGTGCGGGCGACGGCGGCGAGGTCGGCGTCGTCGAAGGGGAGGCCGAGGGTGATGTTGTAGCGGATGGTGTTTTCGAAGATCTCGGGCTCCTGGGGGAACAGGGTGGTGGTTTCGTTGAGGGAGGGGAGGGTGAGGGGCTGGCCATCGAGGGAGAGGCGGAGGCCGGGTTGGGGTTCGTAGAGGCCGCGGAGGATGGCGAGGAGGGTGCTTTTGCCGCTGCCGCTCTCGCCGATGAAGGCGATGCGCCTGCCGCGTTGGAGCTTGAGGTGGATGTCGTGGAGGCTGTGGGGAGACTTGCCGGGCTGGTAGCTTTCCTGGTGGGAGAAGTTGAGGTTCTGGAGTTCGATGGACTGCCAGTCGGCGGAGAGGGAAGGAGGCGCGTCGGGGCGGTGCCCGGCGGCGTAGTCGATGGCGAGGGAAGAGGC
>JAEUQF010000140.1 GCA_016789745.1 Bryobacterales bacterium | reverse complement strand
CCATTTCGATGTGGGCGAGCAGGGTGGGTGCGGGCCAGGCGCGGGCGCCGGTGCTGGCTTTGAAGTTGAGCGTGCGCTGGCCGTTCTTGTAAAGGGTGTGAAGGAAGAGGAAGCGGCCGAGCGTCGGCAGGTACCAGGGCTGCGTGTAGGAGAAGTTGGTCTTCTCCAATAGTTCCCATTCGCGGATGTCGTAGGGCTTGCGGGAGCGGTGAATATAGCTGGGGCGGTTCACGCCGTGCGCGCTGGAGAAGACGTACAGATATCCGGCGGCGTCGATGGACAGGGTGGGATTGTCGTGGGCGTCTTCGGTGCGCTTGCGCAGCAGGCGGGTGGGCTTGGGGACAGTGCCGGTGCGGTGGTCGTAGTAGGAGACCAGATGATCAAGTTCGTCGTTGCGTTCGGAGACGTTTCCCGCCGAGCCTCCAAACACGAAGAAGGTCTTCTGTTGCGAGGCGACGTGGATGGCGATGGGGACGTGCTGTTGCGGGTAGGTGCCGAAGCCGCCGCTGTACTTGTAGCGGTGCTGGTCCTTGGTGGGCTGGTTCATGTACCAGATGCCGCGGTAGCCGTCGGCGATCTGGGGGGTGAGGTCGTCGGGCTGAGCGGCCGACAGCAGGCTCAGCCCGATCAACGTGATCAGCATTTTAAACGACCCGCAACTGCATCGGGTCCCAGTTCATCGCCTTCTTTTCGTAAAAGCTGTGGTTGCACAGCAGCGCGGGGCCGGCGGTGCGAAGACCGAAGACGCCGTCTTCAAAGTGAGCCTTGCCGGTGCGGACACCTTTGTAGAAGTTGGCATGGTGTTCGCGGTGCGGGTTGTGCGAGGGCGGCGGCGTGTAGACCTCCGTGCGCTCGGGGCGGATAGCGTCGGCGGTGGGAGAGGTGGTCGGGTACTTCTGGCGGTACTCGGCCAGGAACTGCTCCTGCACCTTCTGGGGGAACGTGCCGATGGTGTAACCCGGCTCGGATTCGCGCGGCGTGCGGGCGATGGTGACCGAACTCATGGTTGGCGTCATGACGCCTTCGGAGCCGACGAAGCGGACGCCGAAGCTTTCGCGCTGGCCGCCGGAGACGAAGTTCACTTTGAGCGAGAGCGTGAATTCGGGGTGCTTGTCGGTGCGGGGGTAGTCGACCAGCGCCAGCATGACGTCGGGCGCGTCGCGGCCATCTTTCCAGAAGCGGATGCCGCCGGTGGAGAAGATACGCGTGGGTCCAAGGGCGTCGGTGACGGTGTGGATACCGGTGAACAGGTGGACGAACAGATCGCCGGCGAGGCCGGTGCCGTAGTCGTTGTAATTGCGCCAGCGGAACAGGCGGATAGGCTCGAAGGGACGCTTGGGGGCATAGCCGAGGAAGCGGTCCCAATCAATGTTTTCGGGCGTAGCGTCTGGCGGGATGGAGTACTGCCAGGCGCCGATGGCGGAGTTGCGATCGAGCCAGGCTTCCACCATGTTCAGTTCGCCGATGGCTCCGGCACGGAACAGTTCCTTGGCTTTGAGGAACGCGAGCGAGCTGGCGTACTGGCTGCCGATCTGGAGGATCTTGCCGGACTTCTTGGCGGCCTCGACCACGGGCTTGCCCTGCTCGATCTTGTGGACCATCGGCTTTTCGCAGTAGACATGCTTGCCCGCGTTGAGCGCGTCGATGGTGATGGTGGAGTGCCAGTGATCGGGCGTGGCGATGATCACGGCATCGACATCTTTGCGGGCGAGGATCTCGCGGTAATCCTTGGTCGTAAACAGGTGGTTGCCCCAGTTCTCTTTGCAGCGCGTAAGGCGGCTGGAATAGATGTCGGCGCAGGCAACCAGTTCAACGCCAGGGATGCTGAGGGCGCTGCGGGTGTCGCCCTGGCCCATGCCGCCGGCGCCGATGAGGGCGATCTGGATTTTGTCGTTCGCGGAGATTTTCGTGTCTTGCATGGTGTCTTCCTTAGGCTTTCACTCGCAGTTTCTGGGCATCCCATTCATAGGGGCGCTGGTCGGCCTGGCTGCGGTTGGCGAGCAGCGCGGGGCCGGCGGCACGGAGGCCGAACGTCGCATCCTCGATCACCGGCTTGCGGCTGCGGACGGCGTTGAAGAAGGTGCGGTGGTGATCGAGGTGGTCGCTGTAGCCACGGGGCGGATTGTACTTCTCTTCCGACTGCGGAAGGATGGAGTCGGCCGTGGGCACCGTGGGCGGATATTTCTCGCGGTACTGGCGGAGGAACTCCTGCTGAACGGCAGTGGGGAAGGTGTCGATGGTGTAGCCGGGCTCGACGGCGCGGGGCACCTTGGAAACCGTGACGCCGCCGCCGATCTGCAGCGTGCCTTCGGAACCGACGAAACGGAAGCCGGAGTTCTCGTTGGCGCCGTTGACGAAGTTGACGCGCAGGGCGAGGTTGAAGGCGGGCATCTTGCCCTGGGCCGGATAGTCGCAGATGGCGAGCATGACGTCGGGCACATCGCGGCCATCGCGCCAGAAGCGGATGCCGCCGGTGGCATGGACGCGGGCCGGGCCTTCGACGCCGGTGACGTAGTGCAGACCGGAGAAGAGATGGACGAACAGGTCACCCGCGACGCCGGTGCCGTAATCCTTATAGTTGCGCCAGCGGAAGAGGCGGATGGGCTCGAAGGGATGCTTGGGCGCGGAGCCGAGGAACTTGTCCCAGTCGATGTTCTGCGGCGTGGCGTCGGGCGGAATGGAGTACTGCCAGGCGCCGATGGCGGAGTTGCGATCCCACCAGGCTTCCACGAGGTTGAGTTCGCCGATGGCGCCGGAGGCGAGAAGTTCCTTGGCCTTCTGGTAGACGATGGAGGAGACGCGCTGGGAGCCGACCTGGAGGATGCGGTTGTGCTTGGCCGAGGCTTCGATGAGTTGCGCGCCGTCTTCGATCTTCTGCACCATGGGCTTTTCGACGTAGACATCCTTGCCGGACTCCATGGCTTCGCGGGCGATGCGGGCGTGCCAATGGTCGGGCGTGGCGACGATGACGGCGTCGATGTCCTTGCGGCTGAGGACTTCGCGGTAGTCGCGGGTGGTGAACAGGTCGTTGCCCCACAGCTCTTTCGAGCGGGTGAGGCGGCCTTCGTAGATGTCGGCGACGGCGACGATTTTCGTGCCCTTTTGGGCGATGGCGGAAGTGGCGTCGCCCATGCCCATGCCACCGGCGCCGATGAGGGCGAACTGGATGCGGTCATTGGGGGAACGCGTCTGCGCGCCTGCCTGGGCCGCGGCGAGCGAGGCCGCGGAGGTGGTTTGGAGGAAGGTACGGCGGGTGGGCATATTCTTAATTTACTCCCATCAGGTGGCGTTCAAAGAAGTTGGTCATGGCTTCCCGCATGTGGGCGGTTAGGGCTCCGGTCACGCCGTGGGCTTTTTGGGGGTAAACAAGCAGGTCGAACTGCTTGCCTGCCTTCTGGAGTTCCACCTGCATGAGGAGATTGTTCTGGTAGAGGACATTGTCGTCGCCATAGTTGTGGACCAGCATCAGATGGCCCTTTAGCTCCTTGGCGAAGTGCACGGGGGAGCTGTCGTGATAGCCGTCTTCGTTCTCTGACGGCAGGCCCATGTAGCGTTCCGTGTAGATAGTGTCGTAGAGGCGCCAGTCAGTGACTGGGGCGCCGCTGATGCCGGCTTGGAAGAGGCCGGGGGCGCGCAGCATGCCCATGAGAGTCATGTAGCCGCCGAAGCTCCAGCCGGAGATGCCGATGCGGGCCGGGTCGACGAAGCCCAGCGACGTGAGGTGCTTCACGCCTTCGAGTTGGTCGGACAGTTCGAGCTTTCCGAATCGGCGATTGATCTGCGATTCCCAGGCATGGCCGCGGCCGCCGGAGCCACGGTTGTCCATCTGCCAGATGACGAAGCCGCGATTGGCGAGTACCTGGTCCCAATTGATGCCGGCGTACATGTCGCGAACGGTTTGGGCATGCGGGCCGCCGTACACCATGACGACGGCGGGGTACTTCTTCGCCGGGTCGAAGTTGACAGGCTTGATGAGGCGGGCGTAGAAGAGCGTACCGTCGCTCCCTTTGAAGTTGAGCAGTTCGGTGCGCTGGAAATGGAACTCTTCGAGCGGTGCGCGGTTGGGAGAGCGGACGACGGCGATGGCACCGGCAGCGGCGTCGCGAAGGGTGACCTGCGGAGGCGAGTCGAGGGCGGAATAAGAGTCGAGCCAGTACTCACCGGTGGGACTGACGCTGGCGGTGTGGGTACCTTTGTCGCGGGTGAGGCGGCGCGGTTCCCCACCCTGGAGGCTGACCGAGTAGATGTGACGCTCGATCGGGCTGGCCTGCGTGGATTCGATCCAGACACGGCCGCCGGCTTCATCGACGTGCGGGACGCCGGTGACATCCCAATCGCCGCGGGTAAGTTGGGTGAGGAGCTTGCCGTCGGCGTCGTGCAGGAGCAGATGGCGATGGCCATCGCGGTCGGCACCGCGGAGGATGCGGTTGGACTTTGGAAGGAAGAAGAAGTCATCGTCGAGGTTGATCCAATACGGATCCTTGTCGTGGATGAGGACTCGCGCGTGGCCCGTCGCGGCGTCGGCAGAGAAGATATGCAGTTCGCTCTGGACGCGGTTGAGGCGGAAGGCGGCCAGGCGTTTGGAATCGGGATACCAATAGACGCGGGCGAGGAGGCGGTCGCGCATTTCGCCGAGATCCATCCACTGGGTACGGCCGCCGGAAGCGGAGACGACGCCGAGTCGCGCGTCGGCATTGGGTGAGCCGGCCTTGGGATAACGCTGCGGCTCCTGCCGGGCGAGCACGGTGAGCAGGTCGGCATGCGGGTAGATGAGTTCGCGGCTGGTATCGAGTTGGAGATAGGCGATCGACTTGGAGTCAGGCGACCAC
>JAEUQF010000263.1 GCA_016789745.1 Bryobacterales bacterium | reverse complement strand
GTGCAGCGCCGAGCCTCCGCAGGTATAAATACCGTTCAAACCTACAACTTTGTAAATCAGGTTACGGTTAAGCCTCCGATGGTGAATCGCAACGCCAGCCGCGGTACGCTGGTCGCCGCCGGTTCCGGCCTCGCTACCGCCGCCGGCGCTCCGATGGCCGGGCTGAATGCTGCCGTCCTGGCCAATCCCGCCATGGTCGTCGCAGGCAGCCTGCGACCGTACTTCGCCGTGCCGTACCTGCAATTGGACCTGAACCACACTCCTACGCTGGCCGCAGGCCCCATGCACATGCTGTTCACCACCGGCAACGATCTGTATGTCCTGCCGGCCGCATTCTCGGTGGCCTCTAAACCCGCTCCCGTCATCAACTTGGTAACCAATGCCGCCGATGGCAGTACGCGCCAGGTACAGATTTCCGGCACCAGCTTCGATCGTGATACGCAGATCCTCTTCGATGGACAGCCCGCCGCCATCCGCGCCTTCGACGAGGCTGCCGGCCGCCTCACCGTCACCCCGCCGCCAGCTCCTCCCGGACACCGCGCCGCGGTTGTCGCGCTGAATCCGGACGGCCAAAGCTCGCTGTTCAGCCAGGGCTCGTCTCCCAGCACGTACACCTATGACGCTGGCGATACCCCCACCTTAACTGTTTCTCCCACCTCGCTGCCGGCTGGTGTGGAAACCGTGGTCGAAGTGACGGGCGCGAACCTCAACCTGATCGATGGTCTGGCGCGGCTCGGTTTCGGCTCCGGCGATATCCAGGTACGGCGCGTCTGGGTCACGGGTCCAAACCGCCTGGTCGCCAGCGTGCTCACTGGAATCCAGGCTTCCGGCACCTGGAACGCCACCGTCGCCAACGGCCTGGTCTGGGCCACGCAGGCCGGCGCCCTCACCGTCCAGCCGCGCTCCGGGATTGCCGCCGCTGCGGTCGCCCCACTGGCTCTCTCGGCCAATGTACTGAATCCGCTAACCGGGCAGTCTTCGCTTACCGCCGGCAGCCCGGCAGTCGGTTTCGTGACCGGTGCTCCCACCGGTACCACCGCCTCTCAGGTCAACCTCACGGTGAACGAACAACCCGTGCAAGTCACTGGTTTCGCCAACGGCCAAGTCAGTTTCATTCTGCCGCTGTCCCTGCAGCCGGGTCGGGCTGTCCTACGCCTCCGCGTCGGTGCCGAAACCGCGCTGCCTATCGCGATTGGCATCGACCCGCCGCCGTCGGTGGTCGTGGCGCTCTCGAGCGGTGGCAATTCCGTCGACGCGGCTCGCCCCGTGCGCCAAGGCGATGTCGTGGTCGCCACCGTTTTCGGCCTTGTCCCCGATGCCTATACCGGCGCCATCTCCCCCAAGCAGATTGTGGTTAACGCCGGCGGCGTCGATCACCCCGCGCAGAGCGTCGTCGCCAACCAGGGCCGCTTTGATGTCACCTTTACTGTCGGCAACGTCCCGGCTGGCGCCCAGCCGCTGATCCTTCTGCAGGACGGACGCCCGTCGGCTCCCGCTGCCCTCAACGTCCGCTAGGCACCTTCCACGTCTGGCAGTCGCGGCTTGCTCACATACCGGTTCCCTGCAATCGCGAATCGCAGCATCCAATCGCTCGCCTTGGTAATCCCGACCCTCGGCCCCACGGCAATGCGAAACGCGTCCGCCTCGTCGCCTGCACACACCGTCAGCGGACCCGCCGTTACGTCGCAGCCGTTATGCGCCGCGCGGCTGATCCCCATCGCGATCGTCAGTTTCCCCGGCCCGTTCGCCAGATCCTCCTCCTTCCGGATCGCACCTCGCCTCCGCCGCATCTCCTCCAGCCCCGCCACGGGCTCCAACGCCCGAATCAGCACACACCCCGGCGACCCGTCCGGCTCCGCCACCAGATTCAGGCATTCGTACATCCCATAGATGAAGTAAACATACGCATGCCCCGGCGGACCGAACAGCACTCGCGTCCGCGCTGTCAATCCCGCGGCGGCGTGCGCGGCCGCATCATGCACGCCCAGATACGCCTCCGTCTCCACAATGCGCCCCGCCGTCGTACCGTGCACCAGCACCTTCCCCAGCAGGCTCCGCGCCACCGCCTCCGCCGGGCGTTCATAAAAGCTGTGGGCCAACACCTCACCGAACCGCGCACGCGCCATAGGGTACGCTATGAGATTAGCGTCATGCGGCTGTTTGTTGGAATCGACATCCCCGAAGACATCACTACTAAACTCGGAGCCCTCATTACCGAACTCCGTCCAGCGGCCAAACTTCGCTGGAGCCCGCCCGCCAACTTCCACATCACCACCAAGTTCATCGGCGAGTGGCCCGACGAACGCCTCGACGAGATGAAAGCGGCCCTCGCGGCGGTCTCCGCGCCCGTATTCCCCATCACCGTCCGCGGCCTCGGCTGGTTCCCCAATCCCCACCACCCGCGTATCTTCTGGGCCGCCACCAAAGCAGGCCCCGAGTTGCCTGCCCTCGCCTCTGCCACCGAAACCGCCGTCGCCACCCTCGGCATCGAGAAGGAAAAGCGCGCCTACTCCCCGCACCTCACGCTCGCCCGCATTGACGAGCCGGTGGACCTGAGCGAACTCCGCCGTCGTATCGCCGCCCGCCCCGGCAGCGACGAATTCGGCGAATTCCAGACCACCGCCTTCCACCTTTATCTGAGCCGCCCGGGCCCGCGCGGCTCCGAGTACACCAAACTGGCTACCTACGCGTTACAGGCTCAAGTAAGATAACGACATCCCATGCTCTTTGGACTGCTTGCGGTAATCCTCGCCTACCTCATCGGGGGCATCCCGTTCGGCTATCTCGTCGTCAGGCTGCGCACCGGCGATGATGTGCGCGGCCTGGGCAGCGGCAATATCGGTGCCACCAATGTATGGCGTACCACGGGCCGCCTGCTCGGTCTGGCCACCTTGCTGCTCGATGTCGCCAAGGGCTACTTCGCCGTCTGGCTGGCTGCGCGCCTCACCAACGCGGACGTCGGCTGGATGTGCGCCGCTGCCGGCGCCGTTGTCCTCGGTCACGCTTTCCCTGTATTCCTGAAGTTCCAGGGCGGCAAAGCTGTCGCCAGTTTCGTCGGTGTCGCGCTCTACCTCACCCCGCTGCCGCTGCTCGCTGTGATGATCCTGTTCGTAGTCACCGTGGCCGTCACGCGCTACATCTCGCTCGGCTCCATCATCGGCGCCGGCCTTTACTGGCTGGCCGTCTACCTGATCCAGCACCCGCCGGTCGAGGTTATGGTGCTGGCCGTGCTCGCCGGCGCCTTTATCATCTGGCGTCACAAAGGCAACATCCAGCGCCTGCGCGCCGGCAACGAGAACGTCTTCAACCTCAAGGCCAAGGGGGCCCGGGCGTGAGCCTGGCTATCATCGGAGGCGGCAGTTGGGGTACGGCGCTGGCGGTTGTGCTGGCCCCACGATTTGAGAAGGTGACGCTCTGGGTGCATGAGCCCGACCTCTGCGCTCGCATGGCTGCCTCCCGCGAGAACGACGTCTTCCTGCCCGGCGTACGGCTGCCGGATTCGGTCACTCCTTTCAACCATCTGGAGACCGCCGCCGCCGAAGCCTCCATCGTCCTCATCGTTACGCCCAGCCATCATGTCCGGGCCGTGGCCAGCCGCCTGGCACCTCACCTGCACCCGGGCATGCTCTTTGTCAGTGCCGCGAAAGGGCTGGAGCAGGGCACCCTGCTGCGTGTGTCCCAGGTGCTTGATGAAGTCCTCTCCCCGCATTTCTCCCCGCGCATCGTCGTCCTCAGCGGCCCCAGTTTCGCCCGCGAAGTCGCCGCCGGGGAGCCTGCCGCCATCGCCGTCGCCTCCACCGATGAAGACGCCGCCGCCCAGGTCCAGGAAGCCTTTCGCGGACCCACCTTCCGCCCCTACCGCAACCATGATCCCGTAGGTGTCGAAATCGGCGCCGCCCTCAAGAACGTCATTGCCATCGCGGCCGGCGTCTGCCATGGCCTGGGCCTCGGCAGCAACGCAAAGGCCGCCCTCATCACTCGTGGTCTGGCTGAAATCACCCGTCTTGCCGTCGCCATGGGCGGAAATCCCAGAACTTTGTCCGGCCTGGCGGGTTTAGGGGATCTGGTGCTCACCTGTACCGGAGAACTCAGCCGCAACCGCCGCGTCGGCCGGGAACTGGCCGCCGGAAAGCCGTTGGCCGACATCCTGAGCGGCATGAAAATGGTTGCCGAAGGCGTCCAGACGACCTCCGCCGCCCTGGAATTGGCACGCAGATTCGACGTCGATCTGCCGATAACAGAGCAGATGGAGGCCATTCTCAGTGGCCGTAAGACGCCCCAGGCGGCCCTGCGCGAACTGATGGACCGGTCTCTCAAAGGGGAGTAAAGGCTCGGCCGCCATGGCTCACAGATTTCCGCAACCTTCTCCAGCAACCCGTGTTGAACAGGATGTGACGGCGGTTGCGGCAAGCCTGGAGCGCGATGCGGAGTTGATGCTTCGCGTGCGCGACGGCTGTTCCACCAGCTTTTCCCTGCTGTTGGAGAAGTACCGCGGGCCGGTGATTCACTTTCTGTTCCGCATGGTGCAGAATCAGGCCGTAGCCGAGGAACTGGCCCAGGAGGTCTTCCTGCGCGTCTACCGCTCGCGCGAAAACTATGAGCCCACGGCGAAATTTACAACTTGGCTCTTCCGGATCGCCACGCACCTGGCGCTCAACTGGCACCGTGACGGAAAGCACGAGAAGAACCAGGAAAGCCTCGACGTGGAAGTGGGCGATGGGCTCACCCGCCAGATCCCAGACCGCCAACCCGGTGCCGAACAGCACCTGGTGCGCGAAGCGCGCTTTCGCGAAATCCGCCGGGCGATCGATTCGCTCCCGGACAAACAGCGCGCCGCCGTGCTCATGCACAAGTACCAGGAAATGGACTACAGCCAGATTGCCGGAGCACTGGAATGTTCCGAATCGGCCGTGAAATCATTATTGTTTCGGGCGTATGAAACCTTGCGGGCGCGGCTGGCGCATCTAGCATAGAGAGGATATTGTGTCGGAAGCGAATCGCGGAAAGGAAAGGAGGCAAAAGCACATGGCTATCGAGGATTGCCCCTTGCTGCATGGGCAGGACAACGCCGATCTTCTGCTCGACTACGCCAATCGCCGGCTGGATCCGGAACTGGCCGCCATCTTCGAGGAGCATGTCCACCGGTGTATGGCCTGTCAGGAGTTCATCGCCGCCCAGCGCGAAGTCTGGTCCGCGCTCGATGCCTTCGAAGCCATGCCGATTTCCGACGACTTCGACAAAAGGCTCTGGGCTCGGATTGAGCAGGAAGAGGCGCGGCCGTGGTGGTCGAAGGCCTGGTCGTGGATGACCGCCGGCGGTACCGCCGTGTGGCGTCCGCTCGCGCCTGTTGCCGCCGGCCTGGTGCTCGCCATCGGCCTGTACCTGACGCCCCCCGCCACCGAGCCTGCCGGCGAACCCATGGCCAAGGCCATCGACCGGCTCGACCCGGAGCAGGTGGAAACTACCCTGGAAGATCTCGAGATGTTGCGTCAGTTAGGCGCCGTCGAACCGGCGGGGGGCGCCAAGTCCATTTGACCGGAAAGTGCTTGCTATGAAGTGGTGGAGCCGAGTTGCGGTGGGAGTGATGTTGGCCGGGCTGCTGTTGCCGGATGCCTCCGCTCAGATTCGTCCGCTGCCCAAACGCAAAGCTGCCATTCGCCGCCAGCAGATGGTGGAGAAGTTCAGCGAGATGTCGCCGGCCGAGCGCGAGCGCGTCCTCAAAAACCTCCCCGAAGAACGCCGCAAGCAGGTCCAGGACAACCTGGAACGCTATCGCGAACTCACTCCGGAGCAGAAGGAACGCCTCTCGCGCCAGTTTGAGAACTTCCGCGACCTGCCTCCCGAAAAGCAGCAGAAAGTGCGCCGCCTGTTCCGCGAGATGAACGGGCTGCCGGTGGAACGGCGTACGGCCATCCGCCGCGAAGTGGCCCGCCTGCGCGAAGCGGGCGACGAACAGCGCAAGGACCGTCTGGCCAGCGACGCCTTCAAACAGGCCTACTCCAATGATGAGCAGCGCATTATTCGCGACCTGGCGGACGTATTACCCTAGCCCCAACGCCCGCCGCAATGCCATACAGTAAAGAGCATGCAACCCTCACGTCGCGGCTTGCTCACGTCCCTGCTGGCCTCTCCGCTCCTCGCTCAACAACAGAAGAAGCAGAGCCCTGCCCCCTACCCGCCGGTCCTCGACGGCGCCACACAGCGCACCTATAAAACCATCGGCGGCGTCGACCTGAATCTCTGGATCTTCCAACCTCCTAACCACCAGCCGTCGGCCAAACGCCCCGCCATCGTCTTCTTCTTCGGCGGTGGTTGGACCAACGGCACCCCCAAACAGTTCGAGCAACACTGCAAGTTCCTCTCGGCGCGCGGGATGGTTGCGATCACCGCCGACTACCGCGTCGCCTCCCGTCACCAAGTGAAGGTGGTCGATTGCATCCGTGACGCCAAGTCCGCCATGCGCTACGTCCGAGCGCAAGCTGCCTCGCTCGGCATCGACCCTGCCCGCATCGCTGCCGGAGGCGGCTCGGCCGGCGGGCACCTCGCCGCCGCCACGGGGGTGATTGAAGGTCTGGAAGAACCCGCTGAGAACCGCGGCGTCAGTTCGCGCCCCAATGCCCTGGTCCTGTTCAATCCCGCGCTCGTTCTGGCCGACGCTCCGGAGGCCGGTGTCAGCCGTGGCGAAATCGCCCGCCTGGAAGAGCGCTTCGGCGCCAAACCCGAAGCTGTCTCCCCTTACCACCACGTCGGGAAGGGCGCTCCGCCCGCGATCATCTTCCACGGCAAGAGTGACACCACCGTGCCCTATTCCACCGCCGAAGCTTTCACCAGAAAGATGCAATCGCTTGGCAACCGCTGTGAACTGGACGGCTATGAGGGCCAGACCCACGGCTTCTTCAACTACGGCCGGGGTGACAACACGCACTACGAGAAAACCATCCAGCGCACCGCCGCCTTCCTCACCTCGCTCGGCTATCTCCAGAACACCTGAGCCCGCTCTGGACCAAACCCCACCAACCGCCGCCAATTGGGAAAAACAGCGGGCACCCTGCCGTGTCTAAGTAATGCCGAGGGCACCTGCCCTTGGAGCCGGAAACGGAAACAGACACGGAGATGCTCCCATGATTGAAATCGCAATTCTCGCCTTGGTTGTTTCTCTGATCGCGGGAGGACTGGGCTTCAGCGGGGTGGCTGCCGCCGCCTCCACCGTCGCCAAGGCCATGTTCGGCATCTTCCTTTTCCTGGCGTTGTTGTTGTTCCTGCTGGTGTATCTCGGCGTGCAGCTGTTCACCTGATCGCCGCAAAGGCACGAGGGAGCGCATCCCGCCGCTTGCCTGTGCACATGGGGATCCGACAATGGCCGTGATAGACTCGTGAACCAATGGTTGGAAGCTCCATTGGGGTCTACCGCATCGGTGCAAAGCTGGGTGCCGGCGGGATGGGCGAAGTCTACCTGGCTCACGACCCGCGTTTGGAACGCCGCGTCGCGGTCAAACTCCTTCCTGTCCACCTCGCATCCGATCCAACCGCTCGCGAGCGTTTTCGCCGCGAGGCCATCGCCGCCGCAGCCCTCGATCACCCGTTCATCTGCAAGATATTCGAGATTGGGGAGGAAGCCGGGCAACTGCACATCGTGATGGAGTACATCGCGGGAGAGACCCTGGAGAGCCGGCTCTCTGGCGGCCCCCTTCCTACCGTGGAGGCCCTGCGCGTTGCCGCCGAGATTGCCGAAGCCCTTGAGGAGGCGCACCACCACCGTTTCGTCCATCGCGATCTGAAGCCCGCCAATATCATGCTCACCACGCAGGGCCGGGTGAAGGTGATGGACTTCGGGCTGGCGAAGCGCTTCGCGAGTACCCTCCTCCCCGGCGAGCGCGACGCCACCGTGCAGTCCGAAGGCCAACTCACTCACCATGGCATGATCGTCGGCACGCCGAACCACATGTCTCCGGAACAGATCCGCGGGGAATCCCTCGACCAGCGCTCGGACCTGTTCTCGTTCGGCATTCTTCTCTGTCAACTGCTCGGCTGCCCCCATCCCTTTCGCAAACCGGCTGTGGCCGAGACCATGGCCGCCATCCTTCGTGAGCCTCCGGTCTTGACCGGCGACCTTCCCGCGGGGCTGATGCTGATCGTCCGCAGGCTCTTGGCCAAGGCCCCGGCCGACCGCTACCAGACTATGGCGGAGGTGCGTGCGGACCTGGCAAAGGTGCTGTCGGCGCCCGTCGTCGAACCCCACGTGGCCCGGAGGTTACCGGTGATTGGCCGCGAAGCCGAACGCGCCGAACTGCTGCGGGCTCTGGATCGGGCGCTGGCCGGCAAGGGGGCGCTGCTTCTGCTGGGCGGTGAGCCCGGCATTGGGAAAACCCATCTGACGTCCGCGGTTCTCGACGAAGCGCGGCGCCGGGGCTGCTTTGCCGTCACCGGTCATTGCTACGAAGGCGAAGGCGCGGCCTCCTATATGCCCTTCATCGAGATGCTGGAGTACTCGGCCCGCGTGGCACCCCCGGATGGGTTCCGCACCACCCTCGGCGGCGACGCTCCCGAGATTGCCAGGTTGATGCCGGAACTGCGCAGCCGCTACCCGGATATCCCCGCGCCCCTGGATTTGCCCCCGGAACGACAGCGGCGCTTTTTGTTTAATGCCTACCGGAACTTCGTGGAACGTTCCGCACGGCTCACTCCCATCGTGGCCGTGTTCGAAGATCTGCACTGGGCCGATGAGCCGACGCTGCAACTGCTCCTCCATGTGACGCAAACCGCCTCCACCGTGCCGATGCTCCTGATCGGCACCTATCGCGACGTCGAACTGGATGTCAACCGTCCATTCGCCGATGCGCTGGAAACTCTCACCCGGCAGAAATTGGCCTCGCGCCTCTCGCTGCGCCGCCTTGCGCCTGCCGGCGTCGAGTCCATGCTGGCCGCCATGAGCGGACATCCCCCGCCCCCCGGCTTGGTCCGCGCCATCTTCGACGAGACCGAAGGCAATCCCTTCTTCGTCGAAGAGGTCTATCGCCATCTGGCCGAAGAGGGCAAGCTGTTCGACGAACGCGGCCATTGGCTTCCCTCGCTACGCGTGGATCTGCTGGAGGTGCCCGAAGGCGTCCGTTTGGTGATTGGCAAGCGCCTCAAGCGGCTCAGGGACGAGTCCCGCCGCGTGTTGGCCACCGCGGCGGTGATTGGCCGCGGCTTCAGCCTTGCCTTGCTGGAAGCCCTGGAATCCTCCCGGCCCGACGCTGCGCTGGAGGCCATCGAAGAAGCCGAGCGCGCCCACCTGGTGCAATGCGTTGGAGGCGGCCGCGACCCGCGCTACCAGTTTGTGCACGAACTCGTCCGCCAAACGCTGGCCGAGGGCTTGTCCCTGCCGCGTCGCCAAAGGCTCCACGCTCGCATTGCAGCCGTCATGGAGAACGCCTGGGCGGCGTCCCTCGACAAGCATGCCCAGGCCATCGCCCACCACCTGTGTCAGGCTGGCGCCGCCGTGGACTCCTCCAAAACCGTGGCGTTCCTGATACGCGCCGCGCACAATGCCAGTCGATCCGCCGCCCATGAGGATGCGCTGGCCAGTCTCGATAATGCGCTGTCGTTGCTGGACAGCGACACCGGCGCCTCCGTCGCCGAACTGCACCAACTGCGGGGGGATGTGCTGCGCACTCTGGGTCGAAGGGCGGAGGGCGTAGCCGCATACGAGGCGGCCTGTGATGCGTTCCTGGCCGATGGGCGGGAGGTGCGCGCCGCAGCGGCTTTGCAACGGGCGGTAATGATTGAGGGGTGGGCCGGCCGCCGTTCCGCTGCCGTGATGTTGGCCCGTCGAGGGTTGGCTTTATTGGGCGAGCGCGAGCCCGAACTGCGCGGCAGCATGATGGCCGTGCTCGGCAGCATGCTCTCCACCGATAGCCGCGTCGAAGAGGCGCTGGCCGTGGTCCGCGAACTTGACCGCCTGAACGTGGAAGATGCCGCGATGTTCATCGTCCGCGCTCACGTTCATCATCACGCCGGGCTCATGCACCAGGCGGAACGCGACAGTGTGCGTGCCTGTGCGGCCGCGAAACAATCGGGTGATCCATGGGTGGAGGTCGAGGCTGCTGCCACGCGCATGGTAACGGCGATGTACCGGGCCGGTACCGTTTCTCCAGAGGACCATTGGGTGCGCCGGCGGGCCGAGGAAATCGGCAACTTCCAGGCCTATTGGATGACAACCATCGCCGAAGCGGTAGGTATGTTCCTCCGAGGCGAGTTTCAAGCCGCCATGGCTGCGTTTGCCGAATCCGCCGCTAGCGCCGAGCAAATCCAATTTGATTGGCGTTATTTCAACTACACCTATCTCGGCTGTGTGTACGACGCCCTGGAACGGCTGGAGGAGATGGAAGCCGCCTTTGCCCGTGCCGGAAGCTGCGCTCCCGCCACCGACTTCTCCATCCGAATCGCGCCCGCCGCGCTGTTCCGTGCACTGGCCGTACGCGGAGACCGGCGCGCGTGGGAGGTCCTGCGGGATCCGCGGCTGCAGTTTGCGACACCCGGTCAACACAATACCTCCGGAGCCTATACAGCGTCCGCTCTGGCGGCCGAGGCATTCGCGGCGCTCGGCAGGACTGCCGAGAGCGCCGCGCTCCTGCCGGTTCTTGAGCAGGCGCTCGACAATGGCTTCGAGTTGAATCCCACCGGAGTTACTCGCTTTGCCGCTGCCATCGCCGCCACCAGCGCCCGTGAGTGGTCCCGCGCCGAAGAACATTGCCAGTCCGCCATACAACTCATCGAACAGCGCGCATTTCGGCGGTTCCAGCCCGACGCGCGTGCCGCCTATGCCTCTCTCTTGGTTGCGCGCGGAGAATCGGCTCAGGCCCGCGTGCTGTGGTCGGAAGCCATTCGGCTCTATGAAGACCTTGGGATGCCCGGCTATGCCCGCCGCAGCCGCGAGCGTCTGGCCCAGCTACAACAGTAAGCCGGCGAAGCGGTCACTAGGCCTAATTACCTACTTCCTCGGTTCATACCGCATCGCCATCACCCCTGAACGGAACTCCACCCGCCCCACCAGCCTCAGGTCGAGAGGCTTCGACAGCCCCGCGAACAACGCCGGCCCGTGACCAGCCAACCGCGGATGTACGACGAGCTCATACTCATCGATCAAGCCCAGCTCCGCCAGTGCCAGCGGCAGCTTCACGCCTCCAACGAATAGCCCCTTACCGGGCTCCTGCTTGAGTTGCCGAACGGCTGACTCCAGATCCCCGCGCACGAATTCCGCGTTCCAGTCCACCCGCTCCAACGTGCGGGACACCACGTACTTCTTCGCGGCGTCCATGGTGCGCGCGAACGGCTGCATCCAGTCCGGCAGTTCCTCCACTGGCGCCGGCGGCCGGAACGCCGCTTCCATCATTTCGTACGTCACCCGGCCAAACAGCAAAGCATCGGCCCGGTTGAGGTTTGCCACCGCATGCCGATGCAACTCCTGATCCGGCGGGATCCCTGCGCGATGATCGCAGCACCCGTCCAAGGTGACGTTGATGGAATATCGAAGCGGCCGCATTCCGTTAGCGTACCGCCGATGGCGCAACCGCCGCGCATTCCAGCGAACACGTGGGGAACCCGGACGGCAAGGCTGCCTCCAGATGGATGCATTCGCCCGTGATGGGGTGCTGGAATCGCAGAGATTCGGCGTGCAGCCAATACCCGCCATCGCCGGGCAGGCCCGGGAGATCCGCCAACGGCTGGCCCGCGCAGCCGTACAGCGGATCGCCCACCAGCGGATGGCCGATGGATGCCAGATGGATGCGAATCTGGTGCGGGCGGCCCGAGCCCAGGCTCACCGCAAAGGTCGTGGTGCTGGCGCTGGTGCTGCGTGCAATCACGGTGGCCACTGACTTCGACGGTTTGCCGCTCGTGTGCGCCGCCCACACCGAGCCGAGGCGCGGGTGCGGCACCAGGCCGATGGGCGTGACAATCTCGTATACGTCCTGCGCCGCCACGCCCTGCGCCAGTGCCCGGTAGATTTTCTGGACTCCCGCGGTGTTCCAAGTAGCCGTTAGCTGCGAGGCCGCCTGCGCTGTCTTTGCAAATAGCACGATGCCGCTCGTCCCTCGCCCCAGCCGGTGCACCGGGTTTGCGTTGGGCGCCTGCCCTTGCACCAGGCGCAGCAGAGTGTTCTCCAGGAAGCCGCCGCCGGGCAGCGTCGGCAGCCCGCCTGGCTTGTTCACCGCCAGCAAATACCCGTCTTCCCACAGCACTTCGAAGTGCCGAGGGCAGTCGGGCTCCGTCCAGGGTGGCCGGTTCCAGACCAGGGTTTGCCCGGGCCGCACCGGTTCGCTTCCGGTGGCGATGACGCCGTTCAGCGTCACCTCGCCGTTGTTCAGGTTCTGTTGCCAGGCGTGTACCGTGGAGTGCGGATAGAGGCTTGCCAGGTGCGCGAGCAGGGTTTGTCCCTGGTGGTTGCCGCCGATGATGGTCGTGTAGGCATAGCCCCGGTTCAGCATGTACCTTTGAGTGTATAGTCTGGATAACGCGGACCAACCCGTGTCCACCATGCACACTCTCGTCCTGCTAACCTCCATCGCCCTCTGCGCTCACCCGCAGACGCCGTCCATGATCGGCGAATCCGCCCGGCGCATCCCCGTCGCCGCTACCGTCGATGTCGTCGTAGCCGGCGGCACCCTCTCCGGTGTCGCTGCCGCCCTCGAAGCCGCCGCCCAAGGCCGCTCCGTCATGCTCGTCGCCCCGCGCCTCTACCTCGGCGAAGACCTCGCCGACACCCTCCATCTCTGGCTCGAAGAAGGGGAAAACCCCACCGGCGCCCTTGCCGAAAAGATATTTGCGAAGCCCGGACCCGTCCCGCCGCTCCGCCTCAAGCGCACCCTCGAAGAGGCGCTGGTCAAGAAGGGCATCCAGTTCGTCCTCGGCTCCATCCCCACCGGCATCCTGCACGACGCCGCCGGCAAACCCGCGGGCCTCGTTATGGCCAACCGCGCCGGGCGCCAAGCCGTCGTCGCCAAGATTATCATCGACGCCACTCTCGATGCCACCGTCGCCCAACAGGCAGGAGCGCCATTCCGTTCCTTCACCGGCGGGCCCATCGAATTCCGCCGCATCGTCCTCGGCGGCAACCCCACCAACGAGGAGGCCATCCGTCGCCGCATTGCCACTCCCCAGGACCAGGGCGGCCAGCAATACTTCGAATACGCCCTGCGCCTGGAGCTACCCAACACCACCGCGCCCGCCCTCGCCCTTGCCGAGCAGCAGGCCCGCGATCTCACCTATCGCCCCGGCCAGCAACGCGCCGCCGCCCGCCTTCAGTTCGTCCACCCCGGCCGCCTCATTGGACGCCGCTCCGCCACCGAGTGGACCGGCTTCTCCAACCCTGGCCTTGGTCACTTCCAACCCCGCGGCCTTGATCGACTCTATGTCGCCGGCTCCCGTGCCGACGTCTCCGCGGAAGTGGCTGAACAACTCAGCCGCGCCACCCACGCCGAGGCGATCGGCCGCCTCATCGGTGCCGATGCCGCGCGCCAGGCCGCCGCGCTGCCCCTACCAAGATCCCCCCGCGTTGCCGCCAAAGCCGTCGCAACCTCCACCAAAGCCGAACTCCGCGAGTCCCTCACCGGGTTGCGCCCCTTCTCACCTTCTACCGCGTTCGTCAATTCTCCCTACCGCGCCCTGCCCGTCCTTGGCCAATACGATGTCGTCATCGTCGGTGGCGGTACCGCCGGGGCTGCCGCGGCGATCGGTGCGACCCGCCGTGGCGCTCGCGTCCTGGTCGCTGAGTTCCAGGAAGGCCTCGGCGGCACCGGCACCCTCGGCCTCATCGGCAAGCCCTACCATGGCCGCAACGAAGGCTTCGCCAAGGAAGTCCCGTTCCCCAGCGACACCTTCACCATCGACGACAAGATGGAGTGGTATCGCAAGCAGATCCGCACCTCCGGCGGCGAGATCTGGTTCGGCGTCACCGGTGCCGGCGCCGTTGTCGAAGCCGGCCGCGTCCGAGGCGTGGTCCTCGTCACGCCCCAGCAGCGCGGTGTGGTTCTCGGCAAAGTCATCATCGACGCCACAGGCAATGCCGACATCGCGATCGCCGCCGGAGCCGAAGCCCGCAACAGCGCCGGCGCCGACGACCTCGCCATGCAGGGCTCCGGACTCCCCACCCGCAAGCCCACCGACTACTACACCAATACCGACTACCTTCTGGTGGACGAGAACGACATGATCGACGTTTGGAGCTCCGTCGTCGGTGCCCGCCTTGCCATGCCCGAGAATGCCTTCGATTCCGGCGCCCTCATCCAGACCCGCGAACGCCGCCGCATGGTCGGCGAACATACCCTCACGTATCTCGATCAAATCGCCGGCCGCACCTACCCCGACTCCATCGTTTACTCCGCCAGCGACTACGATTCCCACGGCTACCCCAGCGACGATATCTTCGCCCTGCTCCCGCACGACGCCAACTCCCGCAAACTGAATCACCCCGCGCCCGGCGGCACTTCCTATACACCGTACCGCTGTTTGCTGCCCAAAGGCCTCGAAGGCATACTGGTCGTCGGTCTCGGCATTTCCATGCAACGCGATGCCTCCGCCATGGTGCGCATGCAGCGCGACATCGCCAACCAGGGCTATGCCGCCGGCGTCGCGGCCGCCACCACCGCCGCGTCGCGGAAGCCCCTCCGGGACCTCGACGTCAAAGCCCTCCAACGCCACCTCATCGAAATCGGCGCCCTGCCCGAAGCCGTCCTCACCCACCGGGACTCCTTCCCGCTCTCCGATTCCGAAGTCCGCCGCGCCGTCCAGAACATCGGCTTCGCCACCAACCCCGAAGAGGCCGGCCCCTGGCTGGCGGTCATTCTCACGCACAAAAGCGCCGCTCTGCCGCTCCTCAAACAGGCCTATGAAAAGGCGCGTCCCCGCCAGAAACTCATGTATGCGAATCTGCTGGCCTTCCACGGCGTTGCCGATGTCACGCCGTTCCTGGCCGAGTCGCTGGATGCCATCACCCAATGGGACGCCCGCATCCTACAGGGCAAGATGGCCGAGTACGCGCATCTGCCCACCCCCATCGATACCATCGTCCTCGCCCTTGGCCGTACCGGCGACCGCCGCGCCCTCCCGGCCCTGTTGCGCAAGCTCGAAACCCTGGATCCCACGGTCACTTTGTCGCACCACCGGTCGCTTGCCATCGCGCTGGAAGGCCTGGCCGATCCCGCCGCCGCCGCACCCCTCGCCCGCCTGCTGGCCAAGCCTGGCATGCGCGGCCATGCGCTCACCCGCATCGAGCCGCTGCAGGATGCCCAGATGGACCAGCGCCGCCGGCTCGGCCCGTTGCGGGAGATCACTCTCGCCCGGGCGCTATTCCGCTGCGGCGATCACGAAGGCCTCGGCGCCGCGATTCTCAAGGAGTATACGAATGATCATCGCGGTCTGCTCGCCCGGCACGCGCAGGCAGTGCTGGCGCAGCCCAAGCCTCCGGTGGAAGCCACTCCACCGGGCCGCCCCTAGTCGCCGCACAAGATTGGGGGAATCGTATGAAAAAGACAACAATCCTCTTCCCACCGGATTTGTATGACCAACTGGCGGCATTGGCCCGGGCGCGATCTTCTAGCGTGGGAGAACTGGTGGCTGACGCCTGCCGGCGCCAGTATTTTCTGAACACCCGCGAGGAACGGCGCGCGGCAGTGGCGGGGCTTGCAGCGTTGCATCTTCCTGTTGGGACAACGGAGGAAATGGAATTGGAGTCAGTCCCACCAGCGGAGTCTCTGCCTTGACCCTGACTGACGCCAATGTGCTGATGTACGCGGCGGGCGCGCCGCATCCGAATAAGGCCCCTGCCATCGCGTTCCTCGAGCGGGTGGCCAACAACCGGATCGCAGCCGCTTCGGACGCCGAGGTTCTCCAGGAGATCCTGCACCGTTACCGGGCTTTGAATCGTTGGGCAGAGGGGTAATTGGTTTACGATTACACGCGACGCCTTTTCCCGCACGTTCTCGCTATCACGGGGGTAGTCATGGACCAAGCGCGGGCGATCCTCGAGACGGATGGGACATTGACCGCTAGAGATGCCATTCACGCCGCAGTGGTTGCGGTGTATGAACTCTAAGGCATCTGTAGCTTTGATCGAGATTTCGACCGAATTGCCGCTTGCCCGCGAATCGTGTTGTAGTCGCGCCGTGGCTGTCGCTGTCTTGTTCCTGATGTTTCCGATCACCCTAACTTCGGCGGCACCTCCTGCAGTGGTCCCATCCATTCCAGTTCGCGTTCAATATCGCGGTGTAACTGGTATTTCTTCGCCACTGTCGACAACCGCGGCCCGTCCACGTCGATCTTCTCCAGATCGTACTGGCCCACACCGTTCTGATGACAGTAGTTGAGATATCCGATCCACTTCGGATCAATGCCCATCAACTCCACCCCCACCCGGTCGGCAGCGATGTAGTCGGTGGAAGCAATCGCGGCGCGGCTCGCCACCGGCGTTCCGGAAGCCGGCCCATTGCCTTCCATGCCTTCCCAACCGTCGATCACCGTGGCGCCCCAATAGGGCTTCAGCTTCATCGCCGTCAGGAACATGTTGTAGTGCGTCTGGCGAACGCCGCCGTGATACTTGCGCTTGTCGTTCCACCTCACCGTTTCTCCCGGCTTCTGGTGAAGAGGAGCGCCCAGCGTCATGTTCTTGACGCTTTGCGTGGCAATCACAGTATTGTGCGTTTTCAGGATCGCCGCGCAGATCTGGTAAGACTCCGGATCCAGCATCCGCGCCGCCAGCCGTACCGGCTGCACGTGCAGATCGGGCGTCAACAGATGCGTCAACCGGTATTCGGACTCGGCATTCAGATCCACCAGCCTCACCTGCAGGCGCTTGTACTCGCCCTGCAGCCGCGGATAGTGGAAGTTCTCAAACCCGTCCATGGTCTGGCCCGCGCTCGATTCGGCAATGATGACCGGGCCTTTCCACCGCCCATCCAGATAGTCCAGGATGCCCCGCAGAGTATCGGCATGCGTGGAAGCAAGCTGATTCTGCGTCGAAACATTATTCGGTTTAATTAAGACGTATTTCTTGCTTTTCCACCCTTTCCGGATCTCGGCGTCGATCCCTTCCAGCGCCTCGCGCACAATGCGACGGCGCTCCTCTCCCGTGCGTACGGTTACCAGCGATCGCTTTTCGTTGGGAACGATGGAAGCAAACTCCATGGGCGGTGTTTGCACAGTGTTGGAGCCGGTTTCCGGCCCGCGCTGGGCGTGTAGGGCACAGGCTGTTCCCCACATGCCGCCGACGGAGGTCAACCAATTTCGACGTGTGAACATCGATCACGAACCTCCTTCGTGTGGTGCTGTGTTCCATTATACTGGAGGTGCCATGTCGGATAACACGGCATCGCGGCGAACCTTCCTGGCCGCCCCGTTGGCGCTCCAGGCTGTTCCACCCGCTTCTTCTTCCCCTTCCTCATCCATCACTACTAAAGTCCTTGGCCGCACCGGTCTGCAAGTCACCACCGTCGGCTTCGGGACCATGATCACCTCGGACGCATCCGTAATTGAACGCGCGGTCGATCTCGGCATCAATTACTTCGATACGGCCCGAACCTACCAATCCGGCAATTGCGAGCGTATGGTCGGCGCAGCCCTCAAGACGCATCGCAAGAGCCTCATCCTCTCCACCAAAACCGGCAAGGAAGACAAAGACGGCGCCTTGCAGGATCTGGAAACCTCGCTCAAGGAACTGCAGACCGACTTTGTCGATATCTGGTATATCCACGCGAAATCGCGCTCTGCACAACTCACGGAAGAGCGACTTGAAGCCCAGCGCATCGCCAAACAACGCGGCATGATCCGCTTCAGTGGTGTTTCCACCCACGCCGGCTTCGACGATATCATTCCGGCCGCCATCCAGTCCGGCGCCATTGATGTCATTCTGACGTCGTATAACTTCACCATGGGCGCCGCCATCGATCCGCTGATTGTCTCCGCTAAGAAAGCCGGACTTGGTGTCGTGGCAATGAAGGTCATGGCGGGCGGATTCCGGCGCGTCAAACCGGGCGATCCTCTCTATCCCACCTTCAAGAAGGATGGCGTGTTCCCCGCAGCCTTGCGATGGGCGTTGCGGAATCCCAACATCGATACCACCATCCCTTCCATCACCGATCACGATCAACTCGACGAGAACTTCCGCTGCATGGGCGCACCGTTCTCTTCCTCGGATTCGAAACTGCTCGCCGAGCAGCGCGACTACATCCGGCCGCTGTATTGCCGGGCCTGCGGCGCCTGTACCGGCGTCTGTCCGAAGGGGCTGCCCATTCCGGAAATCCTGCGTCATGTCATGTACGCCGAAGGCTACGGCCAGTTCGCCATGGCCCGCGAGCACTATCTGGAATTGCCCCAGGCGGTGCGCGACGTGCGCTGCCAGGACTGCGAAACCTGCGCCGTCCACTGTCCCAATCAGGTGGCCGTGGCCCAGCGCCTGATGCGCGCACAGGAGTTGTTGGCCTGACCGCAGCGGAGCCGCCACTATGCTCATCCCCATCGTTGTTCTGATGGCCGCCGCGACGGCGGGCAGTCCGCCTGACCCGGATTGCTCCGCCGCTCCCGGCTTCACGCAAAAGGGCCCGCTGCGCACCTACGTCACCGAAACGCTGTTCGAATACATGAACGGCAACTCGGAAGGCTACTTCGCGTACGGTTTTCGCCGGATGCGCGGTGTCACGTGCACCAACGGCTCGCTCGACCTTGTCTTCGATATATCGGAGATGGAGTCGCCTGAGTTGGCCTGGGGCATGTTCACCGCCAATCGCGACCTGAAACTGCCGCTGGCTACCTTCTCTCCCACCGCCCAGGTCACCCCCCGGCGCGGCACGTTCGCGAAGGGCAGTTTCTATGTAGAGGTCGCCGCCAATCCCACCGCGGCCCCGGAGATCGTCGAGACGTTTCTCAAGAAATGGGAGCCGCGCATTGAAGGCGCCAGCGGCCGGCCGGCCTTGCTCGAGGCCTTCCCCCCCACCGGCTTACAACCCGACTCGCTCCGTCTGGTCCCGGAATCGGTGCTCGGCTTTCGCATGCTGCGCCGCGGTCTCGTCGCGCAGTATGCGGATGGAAAGGCCTTCCTCATTCCGCTCGATTCTTCGCAGGCCGCCGCTGCCTTGCTCGCGCAGTTCCGCCAGCGCGTCAGTGGAAAGGAAGCCGCTGCGCCGGTTGGCGAGCAGGCCTTCGAAGTCACCGACAAGTATCTCGGCCGGATGTGCGTGTTTCGCAAGGGACGGTTCCTGGCAGGGACTTCGCACTTCCCGGCTGCCGTCGATCCGGCGGGCCTGGCCGGACAAATCGCGGCGCGGCTACCTTAGGGCGGGCAACCACGGTCACGGCCACAATCCAGAAGCTTGGAAGCGCAGGGAAACGCAGCGAGGAATGTCCTGCTCGCCGATCCAAAACGCTCAGCTTGGTCCGCAAGGTCCAGGATGACTTGGAAATTAAGCTGGGGATCGAGAAACGTGTCGATCAGATTGCTCGTGGTGAAGGTGGGCTATCGCCTGCGATTAGGCCATGGATGTGCCCTGGCGTGTCAGGCGGCGCGATCCGGCGGCAGCTGGCTCTTCGCGAGGTCAAGGAGGAGCCTGAGTGCGCGATTCACGGACTCGGAATCCTTGAATACCTTGGCAACATCCGCATCCAGCAAAACAACGTTCGTCCCCGCGTCGTATTGCTCTTGGTGTTTACCCCGCACTCCCGCGGAGAAATCGTATTCCGGCCGCATCTCGTCGCTCTCTGAATTACTCAACCGCATAGGTTCTCCGCTCTTTGGCGTGGCTGGGCGGGCACTAATGAGACGAAGACGTCCCCCTCGCTCAGTATACGCGCCACAACTAAGAGTCGGCCCTGGTCGGAGCGACCCAGGCTGAGGAAGCGGAACTCACCCTGAGAATGATCCGGGGGCAGCGATGGTCACTTCCAGAGAATCTCCAAAGACCGTCCGCGCCTCGGCGAAACTGACGCCGTGCTTTTCGACGTTTGTCCCAGCCTCTTCAGGGTCCCATTCGAACTCCATGCCGGTTCTCCTTGCACTGGTTCGTCCACGCTTCCAGCACTGCAGACCCCGCTAACTACCGCCGCGCCGCCCCACGCTCCTTGAAAATCGCCGCCAGTGCCCGCATGCGTTTCCCGTCCGCATCGGTCTTTGCCTCCATCGCATCTTTCTCCAAGCCACTGGCCGCAGCCAGCAGTTCGGTCCGCCTCTTGCGGTCCGGCCGCGACCCTTCGGCTGCCAGCATCAAGTTCCGCAAGGCCCCGGTACGTTCCGCCCGCAGCGCCCCGCTCCGTTCCAGTTGATCCACGTACGCCCGGCCCACGATGAAATTCGACGGCCACGTGATCTTGGGCTGGTTCTGGACATTCAGTTCGTCGAAGTGGACTTGGTTCGCAGCATCGATCTCGTTCTGCGTCAGAAATTGGCTTGGCACCAGCTTCAAAACATCGACACCACGTGCGATCTCCGCGCCATAGATATACCCGTTGTACCAGTAAGCCGACCAGTGCCCGCCCAGTCCCTTCTTCTTCTCATCCGTCGGTCCCCGGTCGAAATACGCCGCCTCGAACGGATGCGAAGCGTCCGTGAAATCCACCACCGAGATCCCGCCCTGATACCAGGCCTGCACCATCAGGTCCCGGCCGGGAACCGGAATCAGCGATCCATTGTGCGCCACGCAATTCTCTGTCTCGGTCTGTGATGCCGGCATCTTGAAGTAGGACGCCAGCGTCATCTTCCCCTTCTCCAACGTAAAGATCGCATTCGCACCCCAGTGCATCGGGTCGGACTCCCGGCAGCGCGGCTGCGCCCCGCCGCCCCATTCATCCGTAAACAGCACCTTCGTGCCGTCATTGTTGAAGCTCGCCGAATGCCAGAACGCGAAGTTCGGGTCCATCACGGCATCCAGGCGCTTTGGCTTCACAGGGTCCGAAATGTCCAGCAGAATGCCGTTTCCCGAACAGGCTCCGGCCGCCAGACCCAGCTCCGAATACACCGTAATGTCATGGCACTTATCCGTCTTCGAAGTCTCCTGCGTCCCTTCGCCGTGCGAGCCGCCCTTCCACAGGGCGTTCGCCGCCCCGCTCTTGGCATCGGCAAAAATCCGCGGGCTATTGACGATTCTGGCCTGATCGGGACTCGACAGCGGCACCTGGATGATGTCGATACGGAACAACGCCGTGTCCGGGTTCTTCTCCGGTTCTCCCCCGGAACATTCCCCCAGTTCCTCCTTCTGTCGCACGGATCCGATGCCCGAAACGTAGATGTACACGTTCTGCTTGTCCTTCGGATCCACTACCAACGTGTGCGTATGCGAACCCCGGCACGTCTGCACCGCCGCCACCTGCTTTGGCCGCGACAGGTCGCTGATATCGAAGATGCGCACGCCGCGGAACCGTTCCGGACTCGGCGGCGGCGGAGGCTTCTTCGGCCCCTTATCCGCAGACTCGCCAGCCGGCTTTTCTTCCTTCTCCGGAGGCGGCGGCTTGTAGCCCGTCGGGATGCCGATCCCCTCCGTGCCGCAATCGATGCGCCCGTTCATCGCCTCCGCCGACATGAACAGCAGGTTCCGGTACACCGACACGTCGCCTTGTCCTCCGGGGCACAGCAGCGATGTTCGAAGCTTGATCTTGCCCGGATTGTCGATGTCGTAAAAGTTGATCCCGTTATAGTTGCCGACAAACAGATGATTGCCGCGAAATGCCAAATCCGTGTTGGCTGTCCCGAAATCGATGCCTGGCTCCCGCGGCCGCTCCTTGCGCGTCGGAGCGGGCGGCGACGGAGGCTGCTTCGCCACTGGATCGCCCGGCGCAAAGCCGGACGGCTTCGGCAGCGTCGCCAGGAACTGCAGTCCAAAGGCCGCTTCGCCGGCATCCTGCAAACCAGCCTTTAAACCAACCCTTGGATCGCGCGAGTCGGAGCGGGCATTGACGTACACTCCCGCGGCCTTCGCCGGCGTCGTGTTCTTCTTTTCTTCCGGCTTGCTCCCTGTTTCCACGGCTTCGTTGCTTAGCATCCGCCGCATCAAGTCGATCTCGGCCCGCTGCGTGTTGTCGATATCGGTGGCGAAATCATACAGCGCCGGATCCTGCCCCGCCCCCGGCGTCCCCAGAAGTTCCTTCACCATCACGAGCGCCCCATCGTGATGCTGGATCATTCCCGTGAGAAACAACCGGTCGAAGGGGCCCCCTTTGGCTGCCGCCAGTTCCGCCATCTGCTGCGGCGTCAGCATGCCCGGCATCAGCGGCATGGCGGCGTGATGTGCGGCATGATCATGTGCCGGTGCCGCGGGCTTGCCGTAATGCGCCAGCCAGCGCTTCATATAGTCGATCTCATCGCTCTGGGAAATGGTGATCCGCTCCCCAAACGCCAATAGGTCCTTGCGCAGCCCGCGCGTCCGCAGCAGATCCACCATCTCCACGGCCTGGGCATGATGGTGAATCATCCCCTGCATAAACTGGACATCCGCGTCGGTGGGAAGCCGTCCAGCCTTGGTCGCCTCGGCCGGAGTCAGAACCTTGACCGGTTTCCCAACCGCACCCGGCTGCACGATCGTGACACGCCCGTTGGGTTGCCCGTCCGAAGATTTGGATCTCTGCGCGAGTAACCCAGCGCTCAGCCCTAATCCCAGCACCAGAAGATAGCGAAAAGCCATGAGCTACGATACAACCGCCAATTTTCGGCGGTCAACTCGGATTGACAGATCGCACGCTGTAGCAGCCACGAACTGCCTGGCCAAAGCCTTCAACGACGGATGCTGGCTGGCAACCCTAGTTGCTGAAGAAGAGCCTGAAAGTCCGGAGGAGGTTCGCAGTCAACGGAAACGCTTTCTCCCGAGCGTGGATGAATGAACTCAAGATGCGCCGCGTGAAGAGCGACGCGCGTAATTCGCCGTTCTTGTTTTTCGGCTGGATTATACTTCCTGTCGCCGATCACCGGGTGGCCGATCGCCGAGAACTGAACGCGGATTTGATTCTGCAGTCCGGTAACCAGCGAGACTCGGACCAGCGATGCGCCCTTCAGACGTTGCTCCACGGTATAGCGAAGTTCGGCGCGAACGGCTTTTCGGTCGGTTTCTGTGGTCACCTTTTGAAACATTCCTTCTTGCCTGAAGTAATGAACGAGTGTCCCTTCTTCCAAGCTGAGATGACCGCGAACTGCCGCGAGATACTCCCGCACGGGAGTGTGTTCGATGAACTGCCGCACCAGTGCTTCTCGATCAGGCCAGGTTTTTGCAAACAGCAGGATGCCCGACGTCAGACGATCAATGCGATGCACCACAAAGGCCCGTTGTCTCCTCGATTGCAGCTCTGCCGCAAGAAGAGAGAGGGCAGATGGAAGATCGGAGTCGTCCGCAGGCACCGCCAGCATTTTGGCCGGCTTATTGAGGACCACCACTGCATCGTCTTGGTAAAGGACGCGAAGCTGCCGCCGGTCCGGCTTTCCTAGGCCGCGACCGATCTTAGATCGAATTTGTTTCATCTGAATGGCGGGCTGTTCCTTCCCCGGGCCGGCCAATAAACCGAGCGGCGAAGCCACGTTCGATGACCCGTCGCTATGTTACCAGGATCCCGGGCCGGTACGGGCCACTCGGAGGTGACGCTGCTCAAGCCAGTTGACACTACTTGAATTCCGAAGCCGCATACACAACCGCGCTCGTCAGCCTAGGAGTGGCAATCGCGGCTATCGAACGCGGATCGCGGCCGGGACGATTCACGGCGCGAACATCCCGTGTTGCGAGAAGATAGCAAGCATGTCGCCTCTCCTCACGCCGGAACCGAATGACGAACCACGCACGCTGCGCGACCAGAGAGCCCGCGAGCGACGCCGCACCATGCTCGATCTCCCCCACATGGCACCGCTTAAGGAGTACGCCGCCCATCTCCGTCAGCAATCAGGCGGACTTGAGGTCCCGGACTTCGACCCACTGGACGGCGGCATCCAAGCCCGCGCCCTCTTCCTGTTCGAGAAGCCCGGCCCCATGACCTCCGAATCCGGCAAGCGAGCAGGCTCCGGATTCGTCAGCCGCAACAATAACGACCAGACCGCCGCGTCCACCTTCGACTTCATGCTTCAGGCAGCGATCCCACGCGCGGAGACCCTCATCTGGAACTTGATCCCGTGGTGGAACGGCACCCGCAAGATCACGCGCCAGGAGCGACTTATCGGGCTTGCGGCCATCGATGAACTCTGCGGCTTATTGCCCGCCCTGAAGGTGGTTGTGCTCGTCGGGCGCACCGCCGGCCGCGCTGCGAGTCACTTCTCCTCGCGCGGTTTGCCCGTGCTAACCTCGCCTCACCCCTCGCCGCTGGTGAAGGCCTCCTCGCTGTCCAAGTGGCAGTCCATTCCAGAAGAATGGGTGAAGGTACACGAGCATCTCACTGGGGTGGAACGGGAATAGGAGCCGCCAGCTAGTCGCCCCGGAAGAAAACGACGAAGCTTGAGGTCGACGGGAAGGGCATGGCTAGGAGGTTGGGGAGTATGGGAGGCGGAACGCCGGTCCACTACCCAAAAGCCGCACTTGCACCTATCCGAAATCAGATACAATTCCTCAGTCACTGGGGAGCCCTGGCAGGCTGCGGAAAACAGGGTTACCCGATCGCTCGCGCGCGGCTCTCTACGCGCTGACACCAAAAGAGCCGACGGAGTGGTTGCCCGGGTTCACAGCATGTCTCCTGCCTTATGCAGCCTGCTGGCGAGAAGAACGACAACGGAGAGCGAACATGATCAAAGAAATCCTTGACGCCGGCTTCGTGCTGCAGCAACGGGACTACCTTGCCAGGCGACTCCAATCCGAAGCCGAGCAGTTGCAAGCCGGCAATCCGGAATCAGCGGAAATGGCCGAGAAATTCGAGGTCGAGGAAGAGGACCTCCGCGCCGCCGCAGCGATGTTGGCCGACGCCTCCGCCACCCCGGACGACAAAACCTGCTTCATCCCGGGCGACCAGGCCCTGAGCCTGCTGCAGGCCAGCCTCAATGAAGCCTACATGACCTCGGGGCTCGTCCAAACTGAAGCTATCTCTGGCCTGGACGCCGTAGGCGGAAAAGTTGCCATCACCGATCTGCGCTTGCCTCCTGAAGCTGTCACGAAAGCCGTCACTGACGGCTTTGTCGCCGGCTCCACTTCTTCCGACCCCCGCTACGTCACGCAATTCCTGCTGGCCAGGGCGAGCCGCCTTTTTCGCAGACGTCCGCCGTTTCGCGATCAGCCCGCCCGCGCCACCATTGCCAACCGCGCCCGCGTGATCTTGTTCGGCGACTGGGGGAGCGGCGTTCCCCGCGCCGTTGCCACCGCCCGGCATATCAAACGTCTCCTTACGGAAAAGCCCGATTACGAAGGCCACGCCATCCACATCGGTGACATCTATTTCGCGGGCTTCGGTTATGAGTACAAGCAGCGGGCGCTCCCGTTCTGGCCAGGAACGGACGGGCACTCCTGGGCGATCGCCGGCAACCACGACATGTACACGGGCGGCGCCGGCTTCCTGAACGACTTTCTGGCCGATCCGAAGTTCTCAGCCCAGCAGGCCAAGCACTGGTTTGTGCTGGAGAATGACAACTGGCAGATCTTCGGCCTCGACTCCGCGTACGCGCTTCCGGGCGCCACCGGGCAGCGTGGAGAACTCGCGGGCACCCAGGCACAACAGGTTCACCAGATCCGTACCGCCAGTCCCGGCAAAGGCGGCATCCTTCTCACGCACCACCAGCCCTTCAATGTGTCTGCCGGCGCCTTCGAGATCCACTCTCCCAAAATGGTGGATGCGCTCCAACCGGTCTTGCATGCCAACCTTGTTCGCGGCTGGTTCTGGGGACATGAGCACGACGCGGCTGTGTACAAACCCTGGAACAACGTCGCTTATCCTTGTCTCACCGGCCACGCCGGTGTCCCGGAGGCCTTCAAGCAGCGCAGCCTGGACGGCCAACAGCGCTGGCGGTGGAGTGATCATCTCGCGACAACCGACGGCGACTACTTCAGCATGGGGTTCACCGTGCTTGACTTCGACGAAGGTTCCTGCGAAGTGTCGTTCTACAACGAAGACGGCGTTCGCCAACCCTTCCCCGATGGACGGCATGTCATAACGAAGGTTTAATCCCATGGCCCGATCTGTCACCTTGCATGTTGTTGCCGTGCCTGGCAACGCTGCCTTTCAGGTGAACTTCTATGAGGGGGCCCCGCTGGCCGCTGTTCCCGCCGGCGCCATCCGGCACTCCGTGGCCGTGGCGGCGATTGGTCCCGGGGCGCTGCTTGATACCGACCTCATCCAACAGACCCTCGCCACTCCCGGGCACTCCGTCTCTGATCTGAAGCGACTGGGCGAAACGCTTGCCGAGGTCCTGCTCCAGGGCGATGCAGGCCAGGCTTGGCGGGCAGCCTGTGAAGCCGAGCGGCTGGATGGCAACACCCTTCGGACTCACCTCTTCGTTCCCGACGCCCTGCAAGCGTTGCCCTGGGAGTTCTGCCGGATAGACGACGACAACGTCTTCTTCAACGCGCCGCTACCGCTGGTCCGCGTGCTCCAGAATCCGCTGGAGCCCGAGCCCTCGCAACTCCAACTGCCTCTACGCGTGCTCGCTGTCGCGGGCGTTGGCGGATCGAAGTTGAACACCGTTTCGGAAGTCCGCCAACTGAGGCACCTGCTCCGGGAGCACGACTACCTTTTTGACCTCGAAGTCTTCAACTGTGAGCGCCGCTTGAGCCGGCCTGGTTCTCTCGTTGATCAATTGAAGCAGGAACTCGACGCCTTCCAGCCCCATGTCTTGCATTTCGCCGGGCACGCCGCCTACGGCGCGAAACCCTTTCTCCAGTTGGGAAGCGGAAACGGGCCGGGGAACCTGTGGACCGCCGAGGGCATCGGCACCTATCTGGGACTGCAGAAATGGAAGCTGCGTTTCGTGTTTCTCAATGCCTGTAGCACGCAACGCACCAGCAAAGCCGCCACCTCGTTTCTGAATGCGTTTCTCAACAAGGGGCGCGCCTACGCCGCGGTCGCACTCTGCGCCGACGCCGATGGGGCAGAGGCCGCCGCGTTCTCGGCTCAGGTTTACCGGTTCCTGGCCGGGGGCCACGCGATTGACGAAGCCGTCGCAATGGCCCGCGCGCACTTCGGTCCCGACGCGACCACCGCCGCCTATTACCCCGTCGTCAGCGCGCGCGTCACCCCGGAGGCACTCTCCATTCCCGTCCCCGTGGCGGCTGACCAAGCCCGAAGCAAAGCTTTGCGCGATCTCGATACCCGGAAGGTCCGCGGATATAGTCCGGGCCGCTTCGTCGATCGTGGCCTTCCCCGGCGCACCATGCTGGAAAAGCTCACCAACAGCGAACGGGTGGTGCTGGTGCATGGCTCTTCGGAAAACGGCAAGAGCTGGTTCCTGCAATCCTGCCGCCGCTTGTTGGCATGGCGCGGCTGGCCGTTGCTCTATTGCGACCTGGAAAACTACCAGACGTGGCGCGACTTGTTGATTGCCTTGCTGTCCGGCGGCGACCGGAGCGGCCTTGGTCCCGTTCTCGATCCGGCTCTCGTCAAAGCGCTCACCACGGAAATCACACAGTCGCAGGATTTGATCGACTCGGCGCGGCGGGTCCTCGATGCCATCCAGAATGTAACCACCGTGGATGTCCCCGCCGTGCTGCTCATTGACCAACTGACCCGCGATCTCAGCCGCGGCCTCAGCAACGATTGGGCAACTCTGAGGGCCACCCTGATTGATCCTATCGCGAATGGAGATGGGCGCATTCGTGCCGTCATTGCTTGTGCCCCCGATGTGCTGCGTGAGGATACCGGCCGGGCCTTGCTTCCTGAGCCGCTGGAGTTGCAGCCCTTCCCCGCTCATGAAATTGCAGACCTGGTTCATGCCCTCTTCGCCGCCCGCGAGCCTACCGAGCAGCAGTGGACCAACGCACAGGGCATGCTCACCGCCAACACAACGGTAGACCTGTCGCCGAGTACGGTGGCGAATTGGGTCAAGGTGGCTTGGGAAGTGACCGGAGGCAAGCCCGATGCCTGAACTGCAAGCCGTGTTCTCTGCCTCTATGTCGGGCGACGAGATCCTCGAACAACTTCGCCATCTGGGCAACGCCGTCCCGGAGCCGCTTTGGGCCCGTCTGGCGCTGCTCGTGACCTTCGACCAGGTCATCTACCAGGAAACCATTCGCGAGTTCCCCACGGCACCTTCTTTCTCCTCGCTCACTACCAGCGGGATGGTCCGAAGTTTCGATGTCGAGCGCGGCGAGTTCGCGCTCACCGCGGCCAAGCGTGCCGATGCTCTGGCCGAGCAGGCCGCATCCGCGCGCGAAGATCTGGCCGGCTTTGCGCAACGCATCGTGGCCTCTCTGGATCCGGCCGTGCCGTCCAACCGCTGGAACATTCTGGCCGCTTCCCTGGTGGCGCAACCCCAGCAAGCCGCCGCCCTGTTCACCGATCTCTACAACGCCGCCGATGAGTCTTTCGATCTCGCGGAGTGTTCCCGCCTCATCGATGTCCTCTCCGCGCGAGTTGTCTTGTTGAACGACAATCTTAATTCCCTCTGGAAAAACGCCGAAGCCTACTACCGCTCGCGCAGTCTCTTTGTCACCGATTACTACCGCTCCGCCACCTACCTCAAGCGTTCCGCGCGCACCAATGCGGAGGGCGAGTCCACGCCGCCCGTGGAAGCCCAGTTCGAATCTTTCTGGAGTTCCCCGCAAACCTGGCTGCTCAACGTCTACGGCAAAGGCGGGAGCGGAAAGACCATGTTCGTGCGCTGGCTGATCGCTCGCCGTTGTCTGCCGCGCCGCAACAACCAACCACCCATCGCCGTGGCGCGTGTCGACTTCGATGATGTCGACCTTGATTCCTTCGATCGGTTTCCCGAACTGCTCTTGGGCCCCATCATGACCCAACTGTCGACACAGTTGCCCGGCCGGCCCTTTCAAACGGAGGCCTCGAAGTTTCAACAATACGCCGCCTACCTGAAGCGCGGTACGCGCCCGTCGGAGCAGAGCGACAACACCATTCGTCTTAACATGAATGCGGCCGTCTCCGGCCTGCAGAGCGAACTTGGCAACCATGCGGTGCTCGTCGTGCTCGACACCTGCGAAGAGCCGCTCATCCATCGCAAAGCCGCATTTGAACGGATGTTGGCCATCTTTGCGCAGGTCCACAGTACCTGTCCCGGTGTGCGGCTGCTGGTCTCGGGTCGCTACCGTCTCAACGAGAAAGGCCTGACGTCCCATCAGTCCATTACCGCTGCCGTCGAGGTTCCACCCTTCTCCATCCCCGAAAGCCGGCGTTACCTGGTGCAAAACCGCGGTATGAAGCAGGGAGCGCTCGTGAATGCCATCGCCGCCCGCGGCGGAGGCAACCCCTTCGTGCTCTCGCTATTCGCGGAACTGGTGGCGGAATCCCCCAAGGAGTGGACCGCCAAAGCCGTGCGCGAAGCGCCCAGCGCTGACCTCATCTATCTGCTCGAACGGGTCATCCTCCGCATTCCCCACCCGGCCGTCCGCTGGCTGGTTCGCTATGCCGCTATCCCCCGCCTGCTCACCCGCGATTTCGCCGAAAAGGTGATCGGACCATGGCTCCCCCTTCATCATGGCAGCGACGATGCCAACCGCTTTCGTGATCCCCGTGCCGTTCGCCGC
>JAEUQF010000252.1 GCA_016789745.1 Bryobacterales bacterium | reverse complement strand
TCATAAATTCGCCCCTGAAAGCAAAGCCGAGTCCGAAGCCTGGATTACCGCGCGCCTGCCGAAGCAGATGCCCAACCCCGCTAAGTTCCTCACCTACACCACACGCTACGGCCGCTACGACTGGCTCCTCATTGATGGCCTGGAACGCCACTACGACCGTGCCGAAGTCGAAGCCTCTCGCGAAGGCAACACCGCCAAACTCACCACCAGCAACGTCACCCGCCTGGTCTTCAACACGCCCCTCACCGTCACCATCGACGGCGAATCGTTAGGCAGCAACATCCGCGCCGCCGAAAAGCACGACGGCAAGTGGAAGAAGGCCGACCTCACCCCGAAAACCCTCCGAAAGCGCCACGGGCTGCAGGGCCCCATCGACGACGCTTTCCTCGACCGCTTCCTCTGCGTCAAAGGCACCGGCACCGCCCGCGACACCACCGTGCATGGCGCCGCCATGGAACGCCTGTCGGTCTTCCAGAAGAACTGGGACAAGTTCCTCCGCGGCGACATCCCCGTCAAATCCGACCGCGAAATCACCCCCAACGACGCCAAACAACACAACCTGATTCTGTTTGGAGACCCGGGCAGCAACAGCCTCATGGCGAAAGCCATCTCCCGCATGCCCGTCAAATGGGAGCGCGGCGCCATCAGCGTCGGCACCAACAACTTCAAGGGCGACGGCCTCATGCTCGTCGCCATCTATCCCAACCCCAGCGCCCCCGATCACTACGTCGTCCTCAATAGCGGCCACACCTTCGACGCCGCCGCCCTCAAGGGCACCAACGCCCTCCTGTTCCCGCGCCTCGGCGACTGGGCCGTCCTCGACGCCACCGGCAAGGTGCTCGGCGCCGGCTTTTTTGACGAAAATTGGAAATGACCTTTTTCCTGCTGCTGGCCCTGGCCGGCTCCACTCTGTCCGGCCAGACCACGCATCGCCCCAAGGTTCTCCTCATCTACGATATGGAAGGCATCTCCGGCGCCACTCGCTCGGAGTACGTGCGCGCCAACAAGCCGGAGTACGCCGAAGGCCGCCGCATCCTCCTCAATGACGTGAACGCCGCCGTAAGAGGCCTCTCCAACGGTGGCGCCAAATCTATCTGGGTCCAGGACGGCCACGCCTCCGGCAACGGCGCCGAACCCGACCTCCTCGTCGATCAACTCGACCCGCGTGCCCGCTTCGACTTCCGCAAGTACCCCTTCTCGGCCTACACCACCGGGCTTGACGCCTCCATCGACGCCATCATCTGCATCGGCATGCACGCCCGCGCCCGCACCAACGGCTTCCTCGCCCACACCTTCAATCGCGACATCAACTACCGCGTCAATGACGTCGACTTCACCGAAACCCACATCGTCGCCATGAGTGCCGCACGCTTCGGCATCCCCGTCATCATGGTCTCCGGCGACGACGTCCTCGGCACGCAGTTGCAAGCCGATTTCCCCGACCTCGAATACGCTGTCGTGAAGACCGCCGAGAGCGTCGGCTCCGCCAAGGCCCTCCCGCCCGGCGAGGCGCAGAAACGTATCGAAGCCCGTGCCGAAGCCGCTATGAAGAAGTTCCTGGCCGGCCGTTACCGCGCCTACTTCCTTCCTCCTCCCTACCGCTACGAAGTCCAGTTCCGCAACGCCGAACCGATGGCCATGGCGCTAAGATTCCCCGGCGTCGAGAAGGCCTCCGACACCTCCGTGCGTCTCTCGAACACCAACTACATGGACGGCTACCTCGCCGCCTCCACCCTCTTCACGGCCGCCAACGACCGCCTCGACGTCCTGATCCGCCTGCTCCAGACCACCCCCGAAGGCCGCGAAACCCTGAAGAAATGGGACGACAGCTTCTGGGACAGATTCACCAACCCCGAAACCGCCCCAGCCTGGACCAAATCCCCCGGCCCCAACGCCACGCCGCCCAAAGCCTACTACGGCGCCCAATAAGCGACTCGCAGCTTGATATCCTAAATCCCGTACCATGGCATTCCTCGTTAACGGCGAACCCATCGCGGACGAAACCATCCGCGAAGAAGAACGCCTTATCCGTCCCCGTCTGCTGGAAGAAATGTCCGGCGAAGATCCCTTTGTCCTCGAAGCCCGCGTGAAAGAGTGGGCCAAGGAGAACATCATCGAACGCACGGTCCTGCGCCAGCAGGCCCTCGCCGATCCCGAACCCATCCCGCAACAAACCATCGACGAAATGTTCGAGAACATCCGCTCGCAGTCCCCCTCCCAGTCCGGCGTCATCGCCCCCGTCCCCGATGACCAGCTCCGCCGCGAACTCGAAGTCCGCTGTCGTATCGACCGCCTCATGGCGAAGATCACCGCCAAAGTCTCTCCCCCCAAGAACAAAGACATCTCCGAGTTCTACGTCAAACACAAAGACGAGTTCCGCCGCCCCGAGCAGATCCACGCCGCCCACATCGTCAAGAACGTCGACGAGAACACCACCGAAGAAGCCGCCCGCGCCGCCATCGAAGACATCGCCACCAAGCTCGGCACCAAGCCCTTCGCCGAACTGGCCGACGAGTTCTCCGATTGCCCCGGCCGTGGGGGCGACCTCGGCGTCTTCCCTCGCGGCGAGATGGTCCAGGAGTTCGACGACGTCGTCTTCAACCTCAAGCCCGGCGAGATCAGCCCCATCTTCCGCACCGCCTTCGGCTTCCACATCGCCACCGTCATCGACAAGCTCCCCGCCGGCCACCAGGACCTCTCCGACGTCAAAGAGTACATCTCGCAACAACTCAACGAACAGAAACGCCAGCGCGCCGTTGAGCAGTACCTCGACAAATTGATGGCCGGCGCGAAGATTGAAGAAGCCGTATGAAGTCCGAATTCAAGCTCTTCGCCGATGCCGGCAAGCCGCACCCCTGCTGCGTGCCCTCCAAGGCCCGCGCCGAAAACCTGGCCCAATCCCGTCAGGCCAGCCAGACCCGCCAGCACGTGCGCGCCAACACCCTCGACAACATGATCAAGCTCGACGGCGGCCGCTTCCTCATGGGCACTGAAGATGACGAAGGCTTCCCGGCCGACGGCGAAGGCCCCATCCGCGAAGTCACCATCGATCCCTTCTACATCGACCGCTACCCTGTCACCAACACCCAATTCGCCGAGTTCATCAAAGCCACCGGCTATCGCACCGAAGCCGAGCAGTTCGGCTGGAGCTTCGTCTTCCAGGGCCACATCCCTAAGGATCGCTTCACCGAAATCGTCGATACTACCGTGCCGTCGCTCAACTGGTGGTGCAAGGTCAACGGCGCCGATTGGCAACACCCCGAAGGCCCCCATGCCTCCATCGCCAATCGCCTCACCACGCCCGTCGTCCACATCAGCCATAGCGACGCGCTCGCCTATTGCCGCTGGGCCAACAAGCGCCTGCCGACCGAAGCCGAATGGGAATACGCCGCCCGCGGCGGCCTGGAACAGCAGACTTATCCCTGGGGCAATGAGCTGACCCCCAACGGTGTCTTCCTCTGCAACACTTGGCAGGGCGAGTTCCCCAACATCGACACTGCCGAAGATGGCTACTCCGCGCCTTCGCCCGTCGATGCCTTCCCCGCCAATGGCTACGGTCTCTACAGCGTCTCCGGCAATGCCTGGGAATGGTGTGCCGACTGGTTCCATCCCAACTGGCATCTCACCGCCACGCGCACCAACCCCATCGGCCCGCCGAACGGTACCCAGCGCCTTATGAAGGGCGGCAGCTACCTCTGCCACAAGAGTTACTGCAATCGCTACCGCGTCGCCGCGCGCACATCCAATACGCCCGATTCGGCTACCACCAACATCACGTTCCGCTGCGTCAGCGACGTTTAGCCGCCTTCCGCTCCAGACCCTCGGCAATCCGCGCCTTCACCAGCTTCTTCACCAAAGCCTTCGGCAGCGGCTTGTCTAACGCGAAGTGCAGCCCGCTCTTCGTTCCCCCATATTTCGCCATCACTTCCGGAAACCCCGCCAGGGTTTCCCCGCTATGCGGAAAGTAGCTGCAGTGTTCTTTAAACGCCGCAAACCCACCGACGGTATCGCCGCTTAGCTTGTACCCCGGCATGCCGTAAGAGATCACCTCCACCGCATCCGGCACGATCTCGCGCATCATCGCCCGCATTGCCGCCAACGTTGACCGTGCAGGCTCCGGCACCGTCGAAAGATACTCGTCCACCGTCGTCGGCTTCGTCATAGCTCTTTCTTGTTCATCTGCTCGGCCATGTACTCGCTTGCACGCATGGACAGGGCTAGAATTGTCATCGTCGGATTCTGCCCGCCCCCGGTCACGAAGCTGCTGCCATCCACCACGAACAGATTCTTAATGTCGTGGCTCTGGTTCCACTTGTTCAACACGCTGGTCTTCGGGTTATCGCCCATGCGGCAGGTGCCCAACTCGTGAATGCTATAGCCCGGCGGGAACATCTTCGTGTTGCGGTTCAACACCTCCCAACCAAGCTCCTGGCACACACCCGAAATCGTCTCCACAGCGTCTTTGGCCATCTCGAACTCGTTGTCGGTGTACTTGCACTGGAAGTTCAACACCGGGATGCCCCATGCATCCTTCACCGTCTTGTCGATGCGCACGTGGTTCTCATACCGCGGCAGCACCTCGCCCATGATCGTTGACGAGAAGCCTGCACCGCGCCATTCATCAATCTTCTGCTCCAACTCCTCGCCAAAGTACGGGAAAAAGCGCGTGTCCGGCGTGTTGCCCGTATTCAGGTCGAAGCAATACCCGCGGATGTACTTCTTGTCCTTCCCGTTCAGATTCTGCGCCCGCGGCACATAGCCCGAACCCGCCGCCCCACGACCCATCTTGCCGCCCTTGGCTTCGGGAATCAGCGCCGCCACCCCGCGCACGATGTAGAACTGATCGTGCAGATACCGCCCCAGCACGCCGCTCGAATTGGCAATGTTCGAGTTCAACAGCAGGCGCGTGCTCTCCAGGCACGATGCCGCCACCACCACCACGCGAGCCTTCGCATGCATCTCACGCCCGGTGCGCTTATCCACGAAGTGCACGCCCGTCACACGCCCGCCGCTCTTGTCGTAGCTGATCTCGCGTGCCACGGCGTTCGGAACAATGGTCAGCTTGCCGGTCTCCATCGCGCCCGGCAGCAGCAGGTTCAGAGAACTCGCCAGCGGCCCTTGCCCCAAAGCACGCCGGATCTTCGTCACCGTCATGCCCAGCTTCTTGCTGGCCTGCCCAAAGCGCGTGATCAGCGGCCCGTCGGGCGACCGGTCTTCCACAAAGTTGCCATCCGGCAGCTGCTTCAGGCCTTCCTTGCGCCCCATCACCCGGAAGATGCCTTCCACCACATCGTAGTAAGGCGCCATCTCCGCGTACGACACCGGCCAGTTCTCGCCGAAGCCGTCCACGTCCTTCGCCTTGAACTCATAGTCGGAAAGCCGGAACGACATCCGCGCCCAGAAGTTGCTCTTCCCTCCCAGCATGCGCACCCGCACCCAGTTATATGGATTCGCCGGGTCATGCGTATAGGGCACCTGCGCCTCATCCACCCACTGGTTCGCGTTGAACTCATCGGCCTGGAATACGTGGCTCAGCCGCCCGGGCTTACCCATTCCCCGGTACGGCAGGTCGTACACGTTCTTCAAGGACCGCGCGCGGTTGAAGTCCACCTGCGGACCCGCCTCCAACAGCAGGCACTCCGCGCCCTTCTTCGTCAGGGTATGTGCTGCCATGCCGCCCGAGGCGCCGCTGCCGATAATCAGTACGTCGTAAGTCTTCGAAGCCATCTTCTTAATCCAGTTCGTGCCAGTAGAGGCCCGTCGCGCCCTGCCGTCGTGCTCCGCCCCCGCCCGCCGTGATGTACGGCTTCGATTGCATCGTCGCGTTGCGCACATCCGTCTTGGCGGCCCATAGGAAGCGCGCCAGCGGATCCGCAGGCGGCTCATAGGTCCAGGCCTGCCGCAGCGGACTCAGCAGCGTCGCGGCCTGTGCCTGCTCCAACTGTGCGAACCCCTTGCCGAACTTCTTCACAGACGCTGCCTGCAGCGCGTCCAGGCCCTTCGTATAAACCTGTTTGCGATCGGCTGGCGATTGCCCGATCAGGAAGTCCAGGAACTCCGCTGCCTGTGCTTCCAGCGCCCCGGGAAGGCCGTTGCGGGCCGGCGTCAGAATGCCGCCCAGCTTCTGCAACGTCGCAAACTGCGCCGCGGAGAAGAACCGCGGCGCTGCTGCCTCGGCAGCATCTTCCCCCACCGCCATATCCAGCTTCTGGATCTCCATCGTCTGGCTGGTCTGCATGGGGCGCCCCTGCGGCGCCGCGGCGGCCGGAGCAGGCGTCGATGGCGGCTGTTGCGCCATCAGCGCTGGAGCAGCCGGAGCCGCCAGCGCACTGGTCATAAATCGTCTACGCTTCATGGGAAACCGCGCAGTTCGCAGGTTATCACGTTGCACCCGCCATCCGGTTGGCAACAGCACCCCCACCGCGATTGTCCAACCCTACGGAGGTACACATAGTGGCGGAAGCACACAATTCCGATCATGTCGCCAAGCTGCGGAAGCTTATCGGCGATACGAAGTTCTGCATGCTAACCACGATGGAGCCGGATGGTTCCTTGCATAGTCGTCCCATGGCGGTTCAGCAAACCGAGTTCGATGGAGACCTGTGGTTCTTCACTGGCAAGAGCACGGAGAAGGTTCGCGAACTGGCCCGCGAACAACATGCGAATGTAAGCTTCTCCAATCCCGGCGACAACGCGTACGTCTCGGTGTCCGGCCGCGCTCGCATCGTAGACGACAAAGCGAAAGCCAAAGAGCTTTGGAACCCCTTCTATCGCACCTGGTTCCCGAAGGGCCTGGATGACCCGGAACTCACGCTCCTCAAGGTGGAGGTGGATCACGCCGAGTATTGGGACGCGCCCAACAGCCTCGTCACCCATCTGTTCGGCGTCGTCAAAGCCACCGTTACCGGCAAGAGTCCGAGGCCCGGCGACCACGCCGAACTAACTCTCAAGCCCTGAACGCAAAAAAGCCACCGTGACGGTTATCCCGCCGCGGTGGCTTCACTCCCTCCGAGTCTGAACTAGTTCCGCTGAAACCGGCGTGCGGCAAACAGCCCGGCGATGCCAAGCATCGACAGAACATATGTGCCGGGCTCCGGGATCTCCGCGCCGGTGGTGTTCACCGATGCCGAGAACGTGGTCAGCGGCGTACCGCTCGCCGTGAATCCGGCAGCCGCGATGACGTCCGGCGTCTCCAGGAACTGCGCCGTCAGATTCAGTGTGCCGTTGACCGTATCACCACCCTGCGTCACCGTAACTAGACCCGAGATACGAGCCGACGTTCCGGTAGCATCGCGAGTAAGGGTAAATACCGAACCAGCCACCGGCTGGCAGCTTTCGTTGACCGCCAACCCAGCCGGGCAGCCTACCTGCGCGGCGCTGGGAGCCAACCCGACCAGCGACAGCACCATCGTGTCGAGAGTGACGATACCGCTGTTGTTGAAGTCGAGAAAGTTTGCGATGGGAAACGTGGTGGCGCTCGATATGTCCACTGTGTTCCCCGCACGCTGTGTGGACGTCAGACCGTTAAAGCCGCTGAAGTCTCCGGTGTTCGAGAACTGGCCCGCCAGCACATCACCCGTGATGACAACCGAGGGGAGAAAGTCGATTGTGGTCACGCCGCCGACGGTTGAGACTCGCAACTCACCGGTGTAGTTCAAAATTCCGATCAATGGCGTCGCGTTCAGCGCGGGCGTCAGACATGCGAGAAGCAATAAACCATGCAGTTTCACTTTGCTGGAAACTCCTTTTCCTCCGAGATCACCCCAACGCGAGTACTAAGGCACTCCCGCGGAATGTAAGCTCAGGATAAGGGTCTCAACTTAGTAAATCAATATAATAGGTATACGTGCTGGTGCGGTATCTCACACGAACTTCTAAGGTATTTGCTTCGTATGCAGGAGCACCGCTTCTGGGGGCTGTTTTCGATTCAGGGTGTTCCATTCGACACCGAATTCTTCTGTATACGCAGTTGCGAGCGGTCGCTTCAGTAACAACCTGGCATTTCGCAAACGGTACCAGGGGAGGGTGGGGAAGAAATGATGTTCCGTGTGTAAGTTGAAATTCAGAACGAGAAGTTCAGAAAGATACAGTGGATAAAAACAGGAGCGCGTTGACAGGTGCTGCTCCCAGAGATGCAACTTTGGGCGCTCCGGTGTCGATGCGTAGGTCGGCATGCCGGCGTGGTGCGGCAGGTTCACCAATTCCACCCCCGCCAGGTAGATCACGAACGACGGCCATATCGCGGCGGCCGAAACCTCGGCCGGAGCCCATAAGGCCCACGCCGTGTAAGCCACCGCCAGCAGCCCGATCGAGAACAGGCTGTTGCGCAGTCGCGCGCCCCGCAGTTTACCTTGCCGGTAAGAGTCCCAGGGATACATCCAGAAGACCGTATGCTGCAGCAATCCGGCCAGCGGGATCCAGCTATACCAGGCCAAGCGTGCCAGAAAGGGAATCCGTCCGGCGGCTCGCAGTTGTCTTACCTTCTTCAATGTAGGGTCTTTCTCGAGGTTACCGGTCCAGCTATGGTGCTCGTTATGGATGTCGCGCCAGGGGTAGAAGGGGAGGAAGCAGAACAGGCTGTGATAATGGCCGATGAGCGCGTTAACCCAGGTTTTGCGATGCACACTGCCGTGGCCGCAATCATGGAGCAGTGCGAAGTTATGAAAGTAGAAGATGGCGAGCAGCGGCTGTGCCAGCCAGTAGCCCGCCTTTCCCGCAAACCCGTAAAGCCCCGCCACCGCTACCGCCAGCAGCAGCAGATCGGCGGCGATTACCCCCAGGGTCACCACCAACCGCTGCTCAAAGTGCAACTGCGAGCGGAGAGCGAAGTACTCGGCACGTGTCACAGAGCCGCCTCCAGCAGCGTTGGCGTGGAGCCGGCGGCGCGATAGGCACTGGCCGCCAGGCCGGCCGTCACAATCGTGCAGCTGTGCCGGATGCGGTCCCGAATCTCGCGCACCGTGTGGTCGTAGCAACTGCGAACGTGGGCTGTGTCGAAGCTGAGGATCTCGATGTCGCAGTCGTAGTGAGGCTCGTAATAGGCCGGCAGAGTTGTGCCGCCGAATGCCAGGGGCTTTCCACCCAGCCGGCGGAGCATTGCCGCCGATTGATGCTTGCGGGTGGCCGTCAGTACACCGACGGCATGGCCCAGAATCCCGGCCAGCGCGAAGCCGCTCAGGGCGAGGCGAATGGCACCCATCGTACCCCGGTGGCTCGGCGCCACTACCCAGCCGCCGGGCTCACTGAAGTGCACGCCGCGGCTGCGGGCGCTGGCCAATTGCTGTTCTACCGCGGCCCGCAGACTGAATCCCCATTCGGCCGAACGTGCCAGGGCACCGCGCCACACCAGCAGGTCCGTCGCACGTACCGTGGGGCAATACCAGACCGAGCGCATACAGCCCACGATCTCTTCTCCCTGGCACAGTAACAGGTGCCAGGCCTGGTGATCCCCTTCCATCTCATGCCGCCCATCGGCGGTCAACTGCGAAGCCTTGACCGCTCCTTCTTCCAGCGCGATGGTTCCGCGAAAGCGTTGCATCGCCGCCAGCAGGTCGCGGCGCCAGTGCCCGTCGGTGATGACGTTGCGGAAACGGGTAGGCTCAAAGCTGGCCAAGCCCGGACCGGCGCCGGGGGCCAACAGAAGCAGTTCGGGCTGTTCCGGCTCCGAGATACACGTATCCTGTTTGCGCAAACAGAGCTGCACGTTTGGCTCTCCTTAGTTAAGATGCGTCGTTGCCGGGCACGCGCCTACGGTGCCGCGGTTGGGCACGCCGGCTGGCTCAGCGATCGCTGACTCTACTTACCGGGGAGTAAGTTGGGAAAGCAGGGGAGAACCCGCCTCCATGTCGAGCGTGATACCGAAAATAGGATCACGGAAACGTCGCCGCTACTTCGCCCTACCTCTCATTGTTCGTTCTTCCTTGCTCTCGCGGGCGCACTGGGAGAAAACTTCCTCGGCACCTGCTGCTTCTATGGAAGGTAGAACCGCGGCAACCATCAATTTTGACTTATCATAGCGCAGCTTGCCGCGCTGCCAAGAAGAAAATGAAGGCAAAAGAATAATTTTCGTAAGTTGTGTAGAAAATGCCAGCGTATCTGTACTCGGTAAGTATACGCCAGTTCAAAAGTAAGTCAGACGATCACCGTCAGGCTTTTTCGGAACTGCTCCACCGCGTCCCGCTCCACCCTCACGCCTAATCCCGGACCCTCTGGAACGGCCAGCAGCCCATCACTGTCTATATCAACGCGGTCCTGCACCACGGCGTCCCGAAACGGATGCTCGGTGCGGTCGAACTCGAACATTACAGGAGGTCCCGCCAGGGCCTCGGTAAGGGGCGGCATGACGGCACACCAATGTAACTCGCCGACGGTCCGGATCGCCGTGCCCCAGTTGTGCGGGATCAGTCGCACGTGATTGAGCCAGGCGAGATTGGCCAGCCGCCGGCCCCCAGTGAAGCCGACGTGCTCGATGTCGGGCTGCAGGATGTCGACCAGGCGCGGCTGCAGGTACTGGGTGATAAGGTCGTCCGTGGCCATCGACTCGCCGCTTGCCAAAGGGATGGAGAAGGCCTGACGCAGGCGGGCGTAGCCCTGGTAGTCGTTGGCCAGCAGCGGCTCTTCCCACCACAGCAGGCCGTAAGCCTCCAGTTGCTTGCCGAGCCACGCGGCGGTGCCGGCATCGTAGGCGCAGTTGGAGTCGACCGCCAAGCCCGTGGTCGGCCCGATGGCGGCGCGCACGGCTTTTACGATCTCCAGGTCGATCTCGGGACCGTAGCCGATCTTCATCTTAATGACGCGATAACCGAGCGTCTTCCACCGCGAGGCCTCCTGCGCCAGTCCTTTTGCCAGGTCGGGCCAGTCCTTGCGGTACATCGTCGTGCAATAAGGTTGAACGCGATTGCGGTAAGCGCGCCCCAGAAGGCGCCAGACGGGCATGCCGAGCGCCTGACCCATCAGGTCCCACAGCGCTACGTCTAGACCACCTGCCGTCGAGGGCCGGGAGCGCTCCTGAAAACCGCCTGGCCCCCGCAACTCTTCAAAGATCGCCTCGGCTTCAAAGGGCGAGCGCCCAATCACGATTTCCGGGTGCTGGATAAGCCTGTCGCCTCCCCAGCCTCCATCGCCCCAACCACTCAGACCTTCGTCCGTGACCACTTCGACGAGCGTCGCGTGGCGCTCGGTGGTCCAGTTCAGACTCCAGCCGAAGCGCTCCTTGAGCTTGCCGCTGAGGTGATGGATTCGGACTTCGGTGATACGCATAGTTGTTGCCCCCTAACCTATCGCAACTTTTCGCCGATTGCCAGTTGCAAACGAATTGCGAAACGTATAATCTGAAGAAGAAGTCAGGAATGATTTCTGCGGGTTGCAAGACCCGTCGAGTTGCAAAGGGAGCATCCAGGCCCATGTCGACGTTCGTGATGGTTCGGACGGTGTGCTGCGAGACCTACAAGTGCACGGGAACTCGCTGCTCGATCTGCCCCAACCGGCCCGAGAATCAGGAAGCCTTGCGCCAACAGCAGGCCCAGTCGTCGAACGCCGGCTTTGGCCGCCGGCTCCGGATGCAGGTTCCGGCCACCGATATGGTGTCCATCGCTGCTGCCGGCGCGCCCGCCCGCAGCTAGCCTTTTCCCAACCTCAGATACGCCGAAGCATAGCGTTTGCCGAGTTTCCGGTAGGACGCAGCGTCGAAGTGTACCTTGTCGCCTTTGTGATTGAGGCCGTCGGAAGGCACGAAGGCCGCCGCCTTCACTCGTGAGGGCAAGCTGCGATGGACGGCATCGACCTGCTTGCGCGCCTCATTCCACGGGGAGTCCGGGAACTGCCCCAATTGCCCGGCGAGAAACGGAACCTCCGGAGCGTTCAACTCGGAGCGAAATCGACCGATCAGATCATCGAGCTTGGCCTGGTAGGTGGGGGCTAGCTCGGGCGTGGAGTCCGACTCACCCTGGTGCCAGAGCATGCCCTTGAACGTCCCGGCCGGAAGGGCGAGTTTCGCCCGTCGGATGGCGTCATCCCAGGGATGGCTCTTGGTGGGCTCATAGAAGACGCCCGGCTTCCAGGCATCAATGGGCGAGCCGCCGACGGCACAGGGGATGAGGCCCACCGTAATCCCAGGATTGGCTTTAAGTACCTCGAATGCGAAGCTGCGGCCGATGCCGACGCCGATAACCTCGGGCTTGTCCCAATGAAGCGGATCGACGGCCGGAACCCAGAGGCCTTCCTTGTTGAACGACAGAACGCGAGGGTTGGGCTTGCGGTCTTCGTCGGCGACCAAGCCGCGGCCGGCCATGTTGGACTGCCCGATCAATAAGAAGAGATGAAAGCGGTCCTTGCGAGGCGGTTTGACGGCCTTGGTCTGTGTCCAGGCGGGGGCGGCGAGGGCCGTGGAGAGGAAGAGCCGGCGGGAGAGCATAAGGATCAGTATCTCTGAAAGGGAGCGGGGGGTGGGGCCCGCAGTGTGAAGCGGAAGCAGGCGCCGGAGCCTTCCTGGGACTCCACCCAGATGCGGCCCCCGTGATGTTCGACGATGCGCTTGGCGATGGCGAGGCCGATGCCGGTGCCTTCGATCTCGTCGTGGCGGTGCAGCCGTTTGAAGACGCCGAAGATGCGCTGGTGATAGTCGGGGTGAATACCGATGCCGTTGTCGGCGACAGCGATCACCCATTCGGCGCCGCAGCGCTCGGCCCAGACGCGAACCTCTGGCGGGCGGTGGGGCGAGCGGTACTTCATGGCATTGCTGATGAGGTTCTGGAATAGCTGGACAATGTGGGGTTCGAAGGCGTGGACTTCGGGCAGGGGTTGGATCTGGATGGCGGTGTTGGTCTGGGAGATGACGGGGGTGAGTTCCTGGATGGCGCGGTGGGCGGCGGCGGTGCAGTCGACCGGGGCGAGGTCAGCCTCCTGGTCGACGGCGGTGGTATAGCGCAGCAGGTCCTTGACGAGGGTTGACATACGGCGGGCACCGCCGTTGACGTGGTTGAGGAACTCGAGGTTCTGGGGGTCCAGCGAAGAGCCCAGGCGTCGCATGAGGAGTTCGGAGTAGATGCTGACGCTGCGGAGGGGTTCCTGGAGGTCATGGGCGGCGGCATAGGCAAACTGCTCCAGTTGTTCGTTGTAGCGGCGAAGCTGGGCTTCGTTTTCAAGGAGGGCGGCCTCGGTCTTTTTGCGGTCGGTGATGTCGGCGCCGACGCCGATCATGCGGACGGGGCGGCCGGAGTCGTCCCGGACGACGGTGCCACGGCGGGAGGCCCAATGAAGAGAGCCGTCAGGCCAGGTGGTCCGGAATTCGACATCGTAGGGGGCGTCCTGATCGAGGGCGGCGAGGACGGCGGCTTCGACGCGTTTGCGGTCGTCGGGATGGACGAGTTGGAGGAAGGCGGCGAAGGTGCGGGGCGTCTGGTGGCCGGTGCGACCGTTGACGGCGTCGAAGCCCTGGCCCCAGACGAGCTGGTCATTGACGATATCCCAATCCCAGACGCCAAGGCCGCCGGCTGCGAGGGCCAGGGTGAGTCGTTGGCGGCTGTTGTGGGCCTCCAGTTGGGTGTGACGGACGCGGGCGGCAAGGTAGGTGACGCCGACGCCGGCGAGCAGGAAAATGCCGAGGCGAACGGCTTCGATGGGATTGGGCTTACTGAACGAGAAGCGCGGGTCGAGGAAGAGGTACCAGCCGAGGGGGGCGCTGGCGAGGGTGGCGATGATGCCAGCGCGTTTGCCTCCGTAGTAGGCGGCAAAGGCGGCCGCGGCGAGGAAGGAGGCAAACGGGGGCAGGGAGGGGAGCAGGACGTCGAACAGGCTGCGAGTAGCCAACGCGGCGGCGATGGCGAGCGCTGCGATTAGAAATGGGCGGGTACGTTCTGAGCCCAACTGCTCCCAAGCCATACGCCATTGTAGTCGGGCGCCGTGGTGCAGCCTGTGACGAAGTAATGCCAAATCGGTAGGAGGAGGTGCGTTTCGACACCAACGATGCCGTAGAGAAGAGGCGGCGTTACTCTTAGACATATGAATGGTAAGCGGCGCGGCTTTCTGATGCAGGTTGGCGGTGCGGTGGCGTCGACGGCGCTGGGGAGGGCACAGAGTGCTTATCGCACGCCGGCGGGGTGGTTCGAGCGGCCGATGCGGTGGGCGCAGTTGGTGTTCACAGAAGACGACCCGGGGCGGTATGACCCGAAGTTCTGGCTGGACTACTTCGAGAGGGTACATGCGGATGGGGCGTGCCTGGCCGGGGGCGGGTATATGGCGTTCTATCCGACCAAGATCCCGCTGCATCGCCGGAGCAAGTACCTGGGCGATAGCGACCCGTTCGGAGAGTTGGTGGCGGGGTGCCGGAAACTGGGGATGGCGGTGATTGCGAGGACGGATCCGCATGCGGCGCATGAGGCGATGGCGAAGGCGCATCCCGATTGGATCGCGGTGGATGCGGAGGGCAAGCCGCGGCGGCATTGGGCGAATCCGGAGCTATGGGTGACGTGTGCGCTGGGGCCGATGAACTTCGAGTTCATGACGCAGGTCAACAACGAGATTGTCAGTACGTATGGAGTGGATGGGATCTTCAGCAACCGCTGGGCGGGGCACGGGCCGTGCTACTGCGAGCATTGCCGGAAGAACTTCAAGGCCTTTTCGGGGTATGACCTGCCGAGGACTGCGAGTCCGCGGGATCCGGCGCGGCGGGACTACATCGTGTGGCATGAGAAGCGGCTGTTTGAAGTATGGAAGCTGTGGGACAGCGAGATCCGGAAGGTCAATGCCAATGCGCGGTTCATCCCGAATTCAGGAGGCGGGGCGCTGAGCGAGCTGGACATGCGGCAGGTGGGGGAGTGGGCCGATATCCTGTTTGCAGACCGGCAGGCGCGGCGGGGGGTGATGGCGCCGTGGGCGAATGGGAAGAACGGGAAGGAGTATCGGGCGGCATTAGGGAAGAAGCCGATTGGGGGCATCTTCAGTGTCGGGGTAGAGGAGCCGTATCGTTGGAAGGATTCGGTGCAGGGGGCGGCCGAGTTGAAGCTGTGGGCAATGGACGGGATTGCGCACGGGCTGCGGCCGTGGTTCGCGAAGTTTAACGGGAAGCCCTATGACAAGCGGTGGCTGGCGCCGGTGGAAGAGGTGTATCGCTGGCATCATGCCAATGAGCGGTACCTGAAGAATACGGAGAACCTGGCGCGGGTGGCTGTGGTGTTCTCGCAGCAGACGGCCAAGTTCTATGGGGGCGGGCAGGCGAGGGCGCTGGTGGAGGAGCCGATTGACGGGTGGTATCAGGCTTTGGTGGAAGCCCGGGTGCCATTTGAGATGGTGCATGACCGGACGCTGGACGGGGCCGGGCGGTTCCAGACGCTGATCCTGCCGAACGTAGCGGCGTTAAGCACGGCGCAGTGCGTGCAATTGCGGGAGTTCGTGAAGAACGGCGGGAGCCTGATTGCGACGCATGAGACGAGCCTGTATGACGAGTGGGGCGAGCGGCGGGCGAACTTCGGGCTGAGCGATGTGTTTGGGGCGAAGTTTGGGGGCAGGATAGAGCGGCGGATGCAGAACGCCTACTTGGAACTGCACGGGCCGCATCCTTTGTTGAAGGGGTTAGAGGATGCGCCGCGGATCATCCATGGGGTGAACCGGGTGCATACGATAGCGTTGGATAGCGGAGCGGGCGTGGCGCCGCTGACGTTGATTCCGAGTTATCCGGACCTGCCGATGGAGGATGTATATCCGCAGGTGAAGCCGCCGGGGACGCCGGAGGTGTATGTGCGGGAGGTGGGCAAGGGGCGGGTGGTGTACTTCCCTTGGGACATTGACCGGACGTTCTGGGATGTGCTGGCGGTGGATCATCTGCGCCTGATGCGGAACGCCGTGGATTGGGCGATGCGGGGGGAGCGGGTGGTGGAGGTGACGGGGCCGGGAGTGGTGGACATCGCGGTATGGCGGCAGAGGGATAGTCTGACGGTGCACGTGGTGAACCTGACGAACGCAATGATGATGAAGGGGCCGGTGCGGGACATTGTGCCGCTGGCGGGGCAGCGGGTGCGGTTGACGCTGCCGAAAGGGACTAAGGCCAAGGGGGTGCGCCTGCTGGTATCGGGTGAGAGGGTGCAGGCGCAGACCCGTGGCGAGGGGATTGACGTGCCGTTGCCGCCGGTGGGGATCCATGAAGTAGTGGCGGTGGATCTGGGTTAGGCGGCGGCTTGCGACAGGGGTGTGGGGTCCGGCTTGGGTTCGGACGTGCACTTTTTCTGTTTTCCGGCGGCGCGAAGCTGCTCAAACTGGGCGAGCGTGCGGACGGACTCGCGCTGCAGGCGGGCAAGGTGACGGTCAAGCGAGGCGTAGGAGTTGGAGCGATCGACCAGGGACTGGAAGCCGGCGGCGAGGAGCCCTTCTTCGTCGAGACCTTCGAAGGTGTGCGAGATGTTGCTGATCTCGAGGCACAGTTCGAGGTCGATGAGGGCGAGCTGCATTTTGCGGGCGCGCTCGGATAAGAAATCGGCGAGGCAGGCCCTTGAAATGAGATGGGATTCGAAGGCTGTCTCGGGCTGGTACTGTTCGAAATACATGGCTTTGTAGCCTTCGAAGACTTCCTTCTCTTCGGGGTGGAGGAGCGGGTCCTTGGCGCGGAGGCCGTGTTTGAAGCCGTTCTGGGAGGAACGGGCTTTGCCTTCGGTCGTTTTCGGGCCTTGGGACCGGGCGCCGTTCTTGCGTGCGGCCTGGGCGCGGGCTTCGGAGATCATGATTGGGTATTCCTTTCTGTTGGTAACGAGAGGAGGGGATGGCAGCCGTGCTCTCTGTGGCGAGCGTAGCAGGCGGGGACCGGGGGGTCGGGGTGGCCCGGGAGGGGGTGTCCTGGAAAACCGTTGGAATTAGAGGAGATAAAAGGCAGAAATTATTCGCAATGGTTGTGAACGGGTTTGGAGAGTGGGGTGGACCAGCGATTGACGGCGGCGGCGAGTTTGTCGAGGGAGACGGGCTTGGTGAGAAAGTCGTTCATGCCGGCGTTGAGGCAGCGGGTGCGTTCGGCGTCAAGGGTGGAGGCGGTGAGGGCGATGATGGGGACCTGGGCGGAGGGTGTGGCTTGGGCGCGGATGAGTTGGGTGGCTTCGACGCCGTCGATGCCGGGCATGATGAGGTCCATCAGGATGAGGTCAGGGGAGGAGTGGCGGCAGAGGTCGACGGCATCGGCGCCGTTGGGGGCGAGTTGGACGGAGTGGCCCAGCGATTGGAGGAGGCGGGTGAGGACGAGTTGGTTGATGCGGTTGTCTTCCACGATAAGGATCTGGAGGGGGCGCGAAGGGGAAGGGATGGGGGGCTGGCCGGGCGCTGCATCCGCGGAGGCGACGGGCGCGGGGAGGGAGAAGGAGAACGTGCTGCCGGCGCCTTCCTGGGATTCGATATGGAGGGGAGAGCCGCCGAGGGCGGCGAGCCATTTCTGGCAGAGGTGGAGGCCGAGGCCAATGCCGCGGCGGTTACTGTGCTTAACGTTGGCACCCTGGTAGAAGGGGGACAGCAGATGGGGGATGTCTTGTGGGGCGATGCCGCAGCCGGTGTCGATGACGGCGACGCGGAGCAGGGGCGTGGCAGGTGCGGCGTCGTAGGTGAGAGCGATGCGGACGGAGCCCTGGGGGGTGAATTTAAGGGCGTTGCCGGTGAGGTTGAGGAGGATCTGGCGGAGGAGGCGTTGGTCGCCGAGGAGGGTAGGGGGCAGGTTGGGTGGGAGGGACGAGGTGAGTTGGACGGAGGCAGGCGTGGTAGGCCGGAGCATGAGGATGAGGTCCTCGACGAGGGCTTGTGGGGAGAAGGGGGCGGGGTGGGCGATGAGCCGGCCGGCTTCGATGCGGGTGATATCGAGGATATCGTCGACCATGGCGAGGATGGACTGGGCGCAGAGGTCCAGGGAGCGGACGGTTTCGCGCTGGTCAGGGTTGAGAGGGGAGCGGGTGAGGAGTTGAGAGAGGCCGACGAGGCCGGCGAGCGGGGTGCGGAGTTCGTGACTGAGGGTGGAAAGGAAGGTGGATTTGGCGGCGCTGGCGCGGGAGGCCTCTTCGGTGATGCCGTACATGAGGCCGAGGACGATGAAGATGGCGATGGCGGATGAGGTGAGGGCGCCGCTGACGGTGGTGGTGCCCTGGTAGTGATTGGTGCCGAGGATCTGTTCGATGGCGGAGAAGATCTGGTGGAAGGCCTGGAAGGTGAGGAGGGGGCAGAGGATTCTATGGAGGATACCGCCAAACAGGGCGCGGGGGTGGCGCCAGAAGGTGAAGCCGAGATAGAGGGTAGCGCAGGCGGTGATGGTGTTGCGCGGGGCCATGATATAGCGAAGAATCTGCTGGTGTGTGAACTCCCAGCGGAAGGCAGCGACGATGAGGAGCAGACCGTGGAGGGCGAGTGAGGTGGTGAGGTTTGTGGACTGGCGGGGGTTGGGGGGGCGGCGCATGGCGCGCGCGGACAGCAGGAGGTAGGCGGGTTGGACAAAACCGGTGAGAGAAGCGAGGGTTCCGAGGACAATGATGGTGCGGGGCCAGGAGTGGCGGTCAAGCCAGGCGGCGGCACTGAAGGACGTCACGGCGAAGAACGTGAGGTAGGAGGATATGGCCCAATAGCGAAGATAGGGCTCAGAAGAGATGCGGCGATAGATGAGGTGGGTGGTGAAGGCGAGGGCGAGCCAGACGAGCGAGAGGGTGAGGAGGATCGGGGCGACGGAATCAGGGATGACGAAGCGGTCGGGGTGCATGGGGTGACCTCGGGCTCATCCGAGCTTATCGGCAGGGCGCGGCGGGTTGCCGGGGGAGACGGGATGTTGGCGGCCCGAAGCCCGCTGAAGGTTAATGTTAGCTGGATTTCGTGAGGTTGGGAACGGTCGGCGTCTGGGGGGGGACGGAGCGGGCAAATTTTGTGTGATCGATTTGGATGGCGTTGTGCGCCCTGTGTGGTGAGGAGCGAAACAAGACAATGGCTTACATGCTGATGCCGATTTATAACCTGGACAAGCCGGTGGGACCGCTGCAGGTGAACCAGAGCGATGATGTGCGTTTGCTGCAGACGATGTTCAACGAGTTGAACAAGCTGACGCCGAAGAAGATCTGCGACATCCCGCTGCCGATTGACGGGGTATACAGCGATGAACTGTGTCTGTGGATTCGGGCGTTCCAGGAGCGTGCGGGGTTGCCGGTGAATGGGAAGGCGATGCCGATGCAGGTGAGTGCGCCGGCGGGGCGCAATGCTCGCGTGGATTGGCAATCGACGGCGGCGGACGGGTCGTTGTCGGTGGTGTACGCGATGAATGTGCTTTTGCGGCAGCATGCGAAGATGCAGCACGAGGGGTTGAAGGGACGGCTGCGGCTGGCGGAGAAGGGGTTCGCGGCGGCGTAGTTTTGGGGTTTTGACTTGGGGGTGGAGGAATTAGGAGAATTATCGCTTCGGAATAGAAGCGGAGGGCTCCTGATTTGCGGGGAATCTTGTTGTTGGCGCTGGTGATGGTGGTGCCTGGGGTTTGGGGGCAGACGCCGACGATTGCGGTGGCTCCGGCGAGCTTGCAGTTCACGATGGCGGCTGGTGGGGTGGCGCCGGCGAGCCAACAGGTAGTGCTGACCTCCACGCCCGCGGTGCTGAATTATGCGGGGTTTGCGAATTATCTGTCGGGGCCGGTGACGGGGAACTGGCTGCAGGTGACACCGGCGACCGGGTTGTCGAACTCCGTGGCGACGATCAACGTCGTGAATACGGCTGGCTTGACGGCGGGGACCTATAACGCAACGGTGATCTTTGTTGCGGTTGCGTTTAGCAACGTGTTTGCTTCGGTGAATGTGACGTTGACGGTGACGGGTGTGAGTGGGACGACGATCACGGCCTTACCAACGTCGCTGACGTTCCAAACGGCGGTGGGCGGGACGGCCCCGGCGCAGTTGCTCACGGTGCTGAGTTCTACGGCGGTTCCGATTACGGCGACCGCGCTGACCACGTCGGGTGGGAACTGGCTTTCGGTGAGTCCGGCCTCGGCAGGAGCAACAACGAGCGCGTCGTTCACGGTAACGGCAAGCCCAGCAGGGCTGGCGGCGGGCACGTACACGGGGATCATTCTGGTGGCGGGCGGCGCCGGCGTGCAGGTGCAGGTACCGGTGACGCTAGTGGTGTTTTTCGGGGGTAACGGAACGGGATTCATCCAGCCAACGAGCGTTTCTCTGTTCGGGGTAGTTGGGCAAACGGCGCTGTCGACGCAGGCCGTCATGCTACAGCCGGGATTCGCGACTAATTACACGGTTTCGAATTTCACGACTACGACGGGTCAGAACTGGTTGACGGTGACGCCGGCATCGGGAACGATCTTCGGGTCTAGAGAAATCACGGTTGGAGCAAATGCCACGGGGCTGCAGGCAGGGACGTACCACGGCGTGTTTACGGTGACGATGGCGGGGATAGGGTCGGCCAACATCCCTGTCACGTTTACAGTAGGCGTTACGCAGACCGTGACAACAGGGTTGCGGTTTGTGCCGGTGGAGCCGTGCCGGATGCTGGAGACTCGGGCGGAGTACAACTTTGCGGGGAGGAGTGGGGCGTTTGGACCTCCGTTTCTGAATGCGGGGGAGGTGCGGCGGCTGCGGCCCCAGGATTCGACGGTGTGCTCGATTCCGGCAGCGGCGAAGGCCTACTCCGTGAATGTAACGTTGTTGCCGCGCGGTGGTGCGACGAGTGTACGGGTGTTTCCGGCTGGTGAGCTAAATTCGTACCCGGTGCCGACCATCTCGCTCGGTCTGCGCGAGGTGGTGGCAAACGCAACCTTCGTGAAGGCAGGCGATGGTGGTCAGATTGCGGTGTCAGCGGGCGGCCCGGCGGATGTGTTGCTGGATGTGAATGGATACTTCGTGGAAGACAGCCGGCCGGAGGCGTTGGTCTACTACCCAATGACGCCTTGCCGGGTGGTGGAGACGCGGGCGGCGTACCGGCAGCCTGCCGGGCCTTTCGGGCCGCCTTCGTTGGCGGCGGGCGAGCGGCGGACGTTTGCGATGCGGTCCTCGCCTTGTGCGATGCCCGCGAATGCGCGGGCCTATGCAGTGTCGTTGACGGCGGTGCCGGATGGGCCGCTGGCGTTCTTGTCGTTAGTGCCTACGGGCGGGGCGGCGCCGCTGGTGTCGAGTCTGAATGCGTTTGGCGGGCAGGTGGTGTCGAACCAGGTGATCGTGCAGGCGGGGACGAACGGGTCGATTGACGCGTTCTCTTATGGGAAGACGGACGTGATTCTGGATGTTACGGGGTATTTCGCGCCGGATGATGGACAGACCGGACTGCGGTATTACCCGTTGATCCAGTGCCGTACGTTGTCGACGGCGTTCGGAAGCGAGGAAACGAGGACCGTGGCGATACCGGCGGAACTTTGTAGTTGGGCGGGGCCGGCTGCGAAGGCCTATGCGCTAAATGTAACGGCGATTCCGAGTGGGCAACCGATGCCATTCTTGACGGTGTATCCGGCGGGCCAGACGCGGCCGGGGACGTCGTTTCTGAATGCGTTTGAAGGGCAGACGCAAACCAATTCTGTGATCGTGCCGGCTGGGGTAAATGGGGCTGTGGATCTGTTTGCATACCGGCCGACGCAGGTTCGGGTGGATGTGATGGGGTACTTCGGGCGATGACGACGGGGCAGCCGGCAGCGTTCCCCCTTCGCTGACGCAGCAGTCATACAATAACCAGATGGACTCCCGCCGCAAGTTTCTGGGCAACGTCGCTACCGGGTTGGGTGCATCGCTGGCTCCCGGCCAGGTATTGGGCGCCAATGATCGCATTCGTCTGGGCATCATCGGGGCCGGGGCGCGCGGCATGGAGATCGTGAAGGAAGCGATCGCGTGTCCGAACACCGAGTTCATCGCCTTCGCCGATGTCTACACGCGGGCCCTGGAGAATGCCAAGTCGGTGGCGCCGAACGCGAAGACGTACCTGGACTATCGCTATCTGCTGGAGAACAAGGACGTGGACGCGGTGCTGGTGGCGACGCCGCAGCATTTGCACTGCGAACATTTCACGGCCACGCTGGAAGCCGGTAAGCACTGCTACCAGGAAAAGACGATGGCGTTTACGGTAGAGCATGCCAAGCGCATGCGGGACGCCTATCGCAAGCACCAGAAGCAGACCGTGCAGATCGGGCATCAGCATATATCGAGCGGGTTGATGACCGATGCCGTCGACATGTTGAAGGCGAACAAGCTGGGCAAGATCACGATGATCGAAGCGCACATGTTCCGCAACACGCCGCATGGCAAGCCGCAGTGGTCGCGGCCTGTGTATCCGGACATGAATCCGGAGAACATCATTTGGAAGTCGTTTCTGGGCGAGGCGCCGCAGCGGGAGTTCGATGCGAACCGCTATACCAACTGGCGGTTTTTCTGGGACTACTCGGGCGGGAATTTCTACGAGAACATGTGCCACCAGTTGGCGTTCTGGTATAAGCCGCTGAAGCTGCAGATACCAAGGGCCGTCACCACCACTGGTGGCGTGTATCTGTGGAAGGATGGGCGCGAGGTGCCGGACACGATGAGCGTCGCGATGGAGCATCCGGAAGAGATTCTGGTGACGTGGTCGTCGGCGTTTGGCAATTCGCAGTTGGGTGTGGCGGAGCATATTCTGGGCGATGAGGGCAGCATTCTGAAGTCGCAGCAGATCCGCTATGTGCCGCAGAAGGTGAACCGTCCGAAGGACGAAGAAGTGCTGGGCAGCACACGGACGGAGCCGAGGGCTCACATGCAGAATTTCCTTGATTCGGTGCGTGGCACGGCGAAACCGAACTGCCCGTTCGATGTGGGGTACCGGGTGTCCATCGCCTGCCGGATGGCGGTGGAATCGTACCGGCAGAAACGCACCATCCAGTGGGACGCGTCCAAAGAAGAGATGGTGTAGCGCTTTCGCATAGGCGCTGACACCGCGCCACGAACATGAACTTCGACTTCACGCCCGAACAACAGCAACTGCGCCGGTCGGTACGCGAGTTTGCGGCCCGCGAGATCGCTCCGCATGTGATGGAGTGGGACGAAGCGCAGACTTTCCCGCTGGGGGTGATCCGGCAGTGTGGGGAGTTGGGGTACATGGGCTCGATATTCCCCGAAGAGTACGGCGGGGCGGGGCTGACCTACATCGACTACTGCATCATTCTGGAAGAACTGGCGCGGGTGGATATGTCGGTGGCGCTGATTGTGGCGGCGCACACGTCGCTGTGTTCGAACCATATCTACCTGGCGGGGACGGAGGAGCAGAAGCAGCGGTATCTGCCGAAACTGGCGACGGGGGAGTGGATCGGCTGCTGGTCGTTGACGGAGCCGGAGGCGGGATCGGACGCGGGGGGTACGCGGTCGAGCGCGCTCTTTGATGACGGCGTGTGGATTGTGAACGGGGGCAAGACGTTCACTACCAACGCGCATTACGCTGATGTCTGCGTGGGGATGGCGGTGACGGATCGCAAGCAGGGGTCGCATGGCATATCGGCGTTTCTGTTTGAGAAGGACACGCCGGGGTTCCGCGTAGGGAAGAAAGAAAACAAGATGGGCTGCCGGGCATCGGCCACCGGCGAGGTGTTGTTTGAGGGCTGCCGGCTGGCACCTTCGCAACTGCTGGGCAAGGTGGGGGAAGGCTTCGTGGATGCGCTGCGGGTGCTGGATGGCGGGCGGATCTCGATTGCGGCGCTTTCGATTGGCACGGCGCAGGGGGCGTATGACGCGGCGCTGCGGTATTCGCAGCAGCGACGGCAGTTCGGGCGGTATATCAGCGAATTTCAGGCGATTCAGCATAAGCTGGCGGATATGGCGACGTCACTGGAGGCGTCGCGGTGGTTGAACTACCGCGCGGCGTCGTTGAAGGATGCGGGGCGGCGGGTGACGCAGGAGTCGGCGATGGCGAAGCTGTTCGCGTCGGAGGCGGCGGTGCGGATCTGTGAAGAGGCAGTGCAGATCCACGGTGGCTACGGGTATATCAAGGATTACCCGGTTGAGAAGTTCTATCGCGACGTGAAGCTGATGACGATTGGGGAAGGCACCAGCGAGATCCAGCGAATGGTGATTGCGCGGCAGCTGTTGAAAGACTGATGCAGGATCTGGCGGAACGGATCCGGCAGGGCGACCTGCGCGCGCTGGCTCGCGCGGCGACGATCATTGAGAACCGCATGCCACAGGCGGAGGCGCTGCTGCGGGAGTTGTTTCCATTGACGGGGCAGGCGGTGATTTATGGGATTACGGGGCCGCCGGGGGCAGGGAAGAGCACGGTCACCAACGAACTGGTGAAGGCTCTGCGGGCCGAGGGGGCGATGGTTGGGGTGCTGGCGGTGGACCCCAGCAGTCCTTTCTCCGGCGGGGCGATTCTGGGTGATCGCATTCGCATGCAGCAGCATCATGCCGATGCGGGGGTGTTCATCCGATCCCTGGCGACGCGTGGTTCGCTGGGCGGGCTGGCGGCGGCGACGCTGGAATTATGCCTGCTGCTGGATGCGGCGGGGCGGCAGTCGATTCTGGTGGAGACCGTGGGCGTGGGGCAGGATGAAGTAGACATCGTGCGGCTGGCCGATGTGACAGTAGTGGTGCTGGTGCCGGGCATGGGCGATGATGTGCAGGCGATCAAGGCTGGGATTATGGAGATCGCCGACGTGTTTCTGATCAACAAGAGCGATCAGCCGGGGGCGGAGCGGCTGGAACAGGAGATTCGGGCGGTGTTTGCGACCGCGCATCAGCCGCGCGAGATTCCGATTGTGAAGACGGTGGCGAGCAGCGGGCAGGGGATCACGGAGGCGCTGGCGGCGATGCGGCAGGTGCAGGTGTCGAAGCCGCGGCAGGCGGTGCAGCAATGGGAGCGGCGATTGCGGCAGATGCTGGTGGAACGGCTGCTGGGGCGGGTCGATGCGGCTTCCCTTCGTCACGCATCGGAAGCCGTTGCTGCTCGGCGGGAGGATCCCTACACGGCGGTGGCGCGGCTGGTGGAGACCATGCTCGGGCGCATCCGTTAGAGCCGGTGCAAGTCACGTCCGGCACGCGTTCCAGCAATGGTCCGTAGAGACGCGCATGCTTGGGCAAGTACGAAACGGTAACGGATCACGCTTTGGGCGAAAATCCGGAAGCGGTGTTACCTTGGTGGGTGAAGAAAGAAGGGCAAGGCCGATGGCTGAGTTTCGCTTCACCGTAAATGGCAAGCCGCGCATGGTCAACACTGCGCCGGAGCGGCCTTTGTTGGAAGTGCTGCGCGAAGACCTGCACCTGACGGGAACCAAGTATGGGTGTGGCGAAGGGCAATGCCGCGCCTGCACGGTTCTGCTGGATGGCAAGCCTGCCATCACCTGCATGCTGCCGGTGAAGAACGCCGCGGGCCGCAAGATCACGACGATTGAAGCGCTGGCGCCGGGACCGGTGCTGCATCGCGTGCAGCAGGCGTTCCTGGAAGAGGGAGCGTTGCAGTGCGGCTATTGCACGGGCGGGATGATCCTGCGCACCGTGGCGCTGCTGGAAGCCACGCCAAGGCCCACCGAAGCGCAAATCATCCAGACGCTGGACGGCAGCCTGTGCCGCTGCTGTGGGTATTCGCGGATTGTGGCCGCGGTACGCCGTGCCGCCAATGATGCAGTCAGCGGAGGGGACGGGCGATGAACGACGTACTCGATTTCGAACGTTACGAGCTGCGCGAGGAGCTTGCGTATCGCTTCACACCGGACCGCCGCGAGTTCCTCCAGACGCTGGGTGCTGGACTGCTGTTCGTGTTCGCCGCCGATGCGCAGAATGCCGCGCCGGAGACGCGTATCCATGTCGGGGAGAACGGGCACTACACGGTGTTGACCGGCAAGATTGAAGAAGGCCAGGGCGCGCGCACCGAGATCGCGATGGCCGCGGCGGAGGAGTTGGGGGCCCCGCTGTCACGCGTGACGGTGTTGATGGCCGATACCAGCCAGGTCCCCAACGACGGCATCACGGCGGGCAGTGGCACAACGCCTCGCACCATCCCCGCGGTGCGTCGCGCCGCGGCCGCGGTCCGGAAGGAACTGGATAAGTCCGCCCAGTCCGTCACGCCCGCCGATTGGAAAGTGCTGGGCACGCCGCAGGTGCGCACGAACAGCCGCGACATTGTCACCGGGGCGCACCAGTGTCCCTCCGATGTGCAGCGCGAGGGCATGTTGTACGGTGTGGTGCTGCGGGCTCCGGCGTTCGGCGCGAAGCTGCTGTCGGTGGACGAGAAGGCTGCTGGTGACGTCATCGTTGTGCGCGATGGGGACTTCGTAGGCTGTGCGGCGCCCACGTCTTTCTCCGCCCGGCAGGCGTTGCACAAGATCGCCGCGACGGCCAAGTGGGACGTGCCCACCACTGCCGTGAACTCCACCAATCTCTTCGACCACCTTAAGGCGAAGGCCCAATCCGGTGCGGCCTCCGGGCGTAACCGGCCCATTGAGCAGGGCGATGTCGACGCCGCGCTCCAACAGGCGCAACGGAAGCTGGAAGCCACCTACACTGCCGCTTACATCCAGCACGCGCCCATGGAGCCGCGCGCCGCTGTTGCCGAATGGCGGGACGGCAGCCTTACCGTGTGGACCGGAACCAGCAATCCCTTCTCCGTGCGCGATCAACTGGCACAGGCCTTCCAGATTCCGGCTGCCAAGGTGAAGGTGCTGGTGCCGGATTTCGGCGGCGGATTTGGTGGCAAGCACACGGGCGAGGCCGCGCTCGAAGCCGCACGTCTGGCGCGTGCCGCGCAGAAGCCTGTCTCGTTGCGCTGGACGCGCGCTGAAGAGTTCACCTGGGCCTACTGCCGCCCGGCCGCGGTAATTGAAGTCCGCGCTGCTTTGGATGGGAACAACGCCATCGGTGCCTGGGACTTTACCAACATCAACTCCGGCGGCTCCGCGATCGACAGCCCCTATAAATCCGTAGCCCATCGCATCCGCTTTCTCCCCAGCGACTCACCTCTGCGCCAGGGCTCCTATCGCGCGCTGGCCTCCACTGCGAACAACTTTGCCCGCGAGTCGCACATCGATGAACTCGCGTTGGCGGCAAATATGGATCCGCTTGCATTTCGGCTGCAGCATCTCGACAACGATCGCATCCGCGAAGTGCTGCAGGCGGCGGCACAGAAGTTCGGGTGGAAGGACCGCGTGGGGAAGAAGACATCCAACCGCGGTATCGGGCTGGCCTGCGGGATTGAGAAGAACTCGGTGGTCGCGGCGTGCGTCGAAGTCGAGATCGACCCGCGCACGCGCCTGCCACGGCTGCTCGAGATCTGCGAGGCCTATGAATGCGGCGCCATCCTCAATCCGCTGAACCTGCGCCAGCAGGTGGAAGGCTCCATCGTGATGGGGCTGGGCGCCGTACTTGGCGAAGGCCTGCAATTCGAACGGGGCCGGATAACGAACGCGCGCTTCTCGGCGTATAAGGTGCCGCGCTTCCACGACACGCCATCCAAGATGGACATTGTGCTGGTGGATAAGAAGGACGTGGCGCCCATCGGAGCGGGAGAAACGCCGATTATCGCGGTTGCTCCGGCGATGGCGAACGCTGTCTTCGCGGCCACCGGCTACCGGCCGCGGTCACTGCCCTTCGCTCCCGTCCCGGCGCGCGCGTAGCCAATATGCGACCCGGAACGGAGCAGGTGGCGGCGGTGATCGTCACGTATCATCCGCCCGCCACGCTGCCCACCCTGGTGAACGCCATTCGTTCGCAGGTGGGCCGGGTATTGGTCATCGACAATGCGCCGCGCTCCTGCGAACTGCGGGATGTCGATGTTATCTCCAACCCTAGCAACCTCGGCCAGGCGGCCGCTCTCAATCAGGGCTGCGAGTGGGCTCAGCGCAATGGCTTTCCATGGGTGCTCTTCCTTGATCAGGACACGGTAGTGCTGCCCGACCTTATCTCTGGACTCGCGGCGGGGTGGCAGCCCGGCGTTGCGCTCATCGGCGCTGGCCGGCAAGGCGTGCACAAGGGCTCCGGGACGCGCGACGTGCCTTTCGTCATCACGTCGGGGTCACTGCTATGGCTGAACGCCTTTGCAGCGGTAGGACCTTTTCGCAGCGACTTTTTCATCGACTGGGTGGACCACGAGTACTGCTGGCGCCTGAAGACCAAAGGTTGGCGAGTTCTGCTAAGCTTGCGTCCGGGCGTCGTGCATCAGTGGGGAAACCCGGAGCGTGTCCACCTGCTGGGCATTCCTATCTGGATTGAGAACTACCCGCCGCTGCGGCGTTATTACATTGTGCGCAACTGGGTGTATGTCTGCACGCGCTACGCCGCGCGGCTGCCCGGCTACTCGCTCCTGTTTCTGGGCGCACTGGTGAAGCAGATGACCAAGGTGATCGTCTGCGAGCCGCGCCGTCGTGAAAAGGCCCGTGCCGCCTGGCTTGGCCTGTGCGATGGACTGCGCGGCCGGTTGGGCCCCGCACCGTTTTAGAACGGGTTCAGAACACCATCGCGCGTCGCTTTGCCATCGCGTAAGAAGGCCAGCAGGATGGCTGTGGCCACCAACGGCACAATCGCCGCGACCATCAGGATCGGCTCAAACGACACACGATCGGCGACCACGCCGGTGAGATACGTCGCCCCAATCGTGCCGATGCCCGCGCCGGTGCCGCTCATGCCACTCACCGACGCTACGCTGCCCCGCTTGTACAGATCCGCCGGCAGGATGAGAACGATAGTCGAGAAACCCGCGTAGGCGAAGGTTGCGATCGAGAAGCACGCCACCATCGCTTCAAACGATGGGAACAGCAGCGTGCCGCCCAGCGCGCTCATCCCGATGCCGCAGACCAGTCCCACGAAGCGCCGCGACGCACCCGTGCTCCATCCCCGTTGGATGAGCCAGCTTGATGCACCGCCCCCGGCGAAGTTTCCCAGGTCCGCGGCCAGAAACGGCGCCCACAACGCCAGCAGACTCTGCTCCGGACGGAACCCACGTGAAACCAGGTAAAGCGTGAACCAGTCCGTGATGAAATACCACACCGGATCCGTCAAGGCCTTCGCGCCGATGATGCCCCAGGTCTGCGGCAGCCGCAGCAGCGTGCGATAGGGCAGGGAAGGCTCCGGCTCTCGCGCCGTATCGCCTCGTCCGCTCAGAATCATCTCGCGCTCTTCGGTTGACAGCCTTGGATGTTCCTCCGGCTTGTAATAGAAGGCGCGAAACAGCGGAATCCATAGCAGCCCCAGCAACCCCGTCAACAGGAACGCCGGCCGCCAACTGCCAAACTGCTGGTAGAAGAACAGCACCAGGAAGGGCGCTACCGCACCGCCAATCGCCGACCCGCTATCATAGAGCGCCACTGCCCATCCGCTTTCGCGGCGCGGAAACCACTCCGCCACTGCCTTTGCCGCGCCCGGCCAGTTTGCCGATTCGCCCAACCCCAATAGAAACCGCATCGCGCAGAGGCTGCGCAGGCCCGTTCCGAACGACGTCAACATCGCTGCGATCGAATAGAACGCCACGCCGATAGTCAATCCCTTGCGCAGTCCCACGCGGTCGAGAAACCGCCCGGACAGACTCTGTCCCACCGCATAGGCCACGCGGAAGGAGATGATCAGCAGGGCGAAGGTCGAGTTGTCCCACTGCATCTCCGTCTTGATGTAGGGCGCCAGCACACTCAGCGTCTGGCGGTCGATGTAGTTGATGACGGTGGAGAGAAACAGGATGAAGCCGATATACCAGCGCAGGTGCCGCAGCGGTGGCCTCATCTGGGCTTGATCCCGAGAATGCCCGCCAGCGTCAATCCATAGACCTTGGCGCGGCTGGCCTCCGGAACGTTGCAAGCCTGGAACATCGCTTCATGCCGGCCGATGACGGTGTCGAGGTTTTCCGGCGGCTCATCGGTGCCGAACAGCAGCTTCTCAAAGGCATACACCGCATGCGCGGAACTGTGCAGTCCGGCGCCTTCCCACCACAGGTACTTCTTGAAGTCTTCCAGGCTTTTCGCCTTCTTGATCAGGGTGGACCCGGTGACATCGAAGTATAGGCGCGGACCCCAACGCGCGGCCTCGGCTGCTTCCTCATACCAGGGATTCCCCAGGTGCGCGCCCTGGATATAAAGCTCCGGAAACGCGCGTGTCAGCGTGTCCATGTACGACGGCCGCATGCGTTCCATCGACGTGAACTGCACGCCTTCGCTATGGGACCCGATACCGGTGTGGAACAGCGCCACCAGCTTATGCCGCTGCAGGCGCTCGTATAGCGGGAAGTAGCGCGCGTCGTCCCAATTGGCGATGGGGCTGTGCATCTTGATGCCCTTGAAACCAGCCCCGGCGAACTTCTCAATCTGCTGGTAGGCCGATGGCTCATCCAGATTCACGCGCCCATACGGGATCACCAGGTTCGGCAGCCGCTTGGCCGCCTTGCTAAGCGCATCGAAGTCACGCATGAAGGCGTTCACGCACACCATGGCATTGCGCGGCGTGTAGTGCCGTTCCACGCGGTCGAAGTAGTCCGGCTTGTTCTCGTAATGCGCGTGCGAATCAATGATGAAGCGGCGCGGTGTGTTCTGTGCCAGCAGGCTGCCGGCGCCAAGGGCGAACAGCGCACGGCGGGAGAGCGATCGGGAGGCCATTGGCAGAGCATACCGTATTTGCCTTTGCCGACGGGATACAATCAGGCCGTAGCCCCATGGCGATTCTCACGCTCGCTACCAGGCTGCTGCGCGAATCCGACGGCTTTCGCGTGGATACGGGCCAGTTGGCTCTGGATGCACCTTTGCCGGCCGGTGCATCGGTGGAACTCGCACTGCACGCGGGCGCGCGCCTGTATGCCGTGCCGGAGCCAGCCGCGTTTCGCCTGATCCTGGAAGCCGAAGGGGCGGGGATGGCGGCGCTGGCCTGGACGGGCGTGCATCTCGGCTTCGGCGCGGAGGCGCGGTACCGTTATACGCACAGCTTCGCCAATGACATCGCGCTGGATGTATTGCTGCGCCGGTTCTTCGCGCACGCCCGTCTGCCGGAGCAACTCGAATCGCCTATGGCTGATGGCGAATCCATCGCCCTCTCCTATGGTGGGTATCTGCGGTTGGCCGCATCGGCTTCAGCGGGAACGGAAGCCGAGGCCACTCTGCATGCGGGTATCGCTGGTCACTTTTCCGTGGCAGTAACACCGGACCGCGACCAACCCGGATGGGTGCGCGTACTGGTGAGGCGCCAGCGCGGCGCGGCAATCGGCGTGGCAGCAGATGTGAAGGTGGAGGCGAGCAGCGAAGATGCAGCCGAGGTATGGAACATGGCACTCCACGCCGGCTATTCGCGATCCACCATGCAGGATGCCCTTCTGGACATCTGTCTGAATCTGACGACAGCGCATGGGCGCCAGGCGATGGCCGCCGCGGGCCGTGGCGACTTCGTCCCCGCGCTGTGCCACGCCGACCCGGACTCCGTTCGCCTGAACGAAGGTGTGTTCGCTCGTCGCACGCAAGCCCAGT
>JAEUQF010000251.1 GCA_016789745.1 Bryobacterales bacterium | reverse complement strand
ATCCGGAGCGCTTCGTTCGACGGCATCCGACCCCGTTGCCAATGCCGTCCGCTGTTTGGATCAACAAGCCAAAGACTGAGCCAGAAAGTCACTAAATTCCTTTGCCGGCTGTCTCAAAATCGTTGACACGCGCCGGGCGATCGGTTATTGTTCGGGGCCCCCAATGCATTTGTGGTGCGACGCGACAAAACGATGTTGACGGAGTTGCCTCCCAAATTGATCCGGGTTCTTCCCTGCGAGATGACCGACGAGGAGGTCCGGCTTCACAAGTCGCTTATCGCTGGTCTCCGCGGGGTGGCAAAAGGGGCGAACCATCTGAATGTCCTGCATCGGCTTTCGGCGCTCTACCAGCATCCCAGTCTTCTGGACGATTCGTGGGTTCGGAAAGACAGTCGCACCCTGCTGGCAGAGTCGGCAAAGTTAAGGGGAGTGATCAAACAACTTCACGAGATCCGGAGACGCGGCGAGAAGGCTCTGGTATTTGCCCGTCTTACGGATATGCAGCAGCTATTAGCGGCGGTACTGCAGGAGGAGTTCGGGTTGTGCGTGCGAATCGTGAACGGCACCACCCCGCGGGATCGCAACAATACGGGAACGACGGCTCGCGCCCGAGAGACCCGGTCCAAAATGCTTGAGGAGTTCCGAACGAAGCCCGGCTTTCACGTCATCATCCTGTCACCGTTCGTTGCCGGGATCGGATTGACACTGACTGAGGCCAACCATGTGATCCACTACGGGCGCTGGTGGAACCCAGCCATTGAGGCGCAGGCAACCGATCGGGCTTACCGAATTGGACAGGAAAAACCGGTCACGGTCCACCTGCCCATCCTGAGTGATCCATCCCGACGGATCGAGATGTCGTTTGATGAATGCCTTCATCGAATGCTGCAGCAGAAGGAGTCGCTGGCGCGGGATTTCCTCCAGCCGATGCCTGGCGAGGATAAGCTGGCCGAAGAACTGCGAAACACGCTGGTTGGTGGGAGACAGGATCAAGCCGAGCCTGTGGATCCGAATTCCGTGGGGCAGCTCTCCCCGAGTGACTTCGAGGCCCTGGTTGGGTGTCTGTTCCGGCACAAGGGATACCAGGTTGTGCTCACGAGCCGGTCAAGTGACGGCGGCGCGGACGTCGTCGCCGTCAAGGATCAAGAGGTTGTCCTTATTCAGGCGAAGCATACCTCCAAGTTCCATACGGTGAGTGCTGAGGCTGTGGGCGACATCCTTGGCGCGCAGAGTATCTACCAGTCGCGAATGCAACGGCGGTTCCGGCTGAAGGTCGTCAGCAACGGATTCTTCGATTCGGGTTGCACGGCGAAAGCCCGGCAGCATGGAGTAACGTTGATCGACGGCAAGGCACTGCGGCAGATGATTGAGGATGCCAAGGTGTCGCTGGGAGAGATAGCCGCGATGAACGGCGAGCGAGCAACCTCTTTCGCCGATGGAGTGCGGCGAATCAACGCACTATGACTGGCTGCGCCTAGGTGTTTCATCTTCAAACGATGTGGGTGTGAGTTGATCCAGCCTGCCTGGGTGCAGCGCTTTGATCCAGCTAAGTGTGCTCGCGAAAGTGGCCGGGTCCGAGCCCATTTCAAATGGGCCTCGGAATGAAAACCATTTCAGATCGATCCTGGCCAATCTTCTTGCTGCGCACCTTGATACCCTGCGTCCATGCAGGAACCACCACGAGGAGGGCTACAACGAAAGCAGCACTTCATGTATCGATTTAGCCCCTGCTTGACGGCGATTGCGCCATCAAAGATCTTCTGGCCGAAGGCCCGTGTCTTTCCCGATTTTCGCCAGGGCCGCCGGCCCTACTTCTTCGCTGTCGTGAAAACAGAAGGTGTAACTCGGCGATCCGGGGCGTTGTAGTTTTCGATGCGATCCAACCTGCTTTTTGAGCGTCCAACCATTCCTGAGCAAGGCAGCGTAAACGCGCTTGGCCTTGGTCGCGCTCCATACACTCATGCGGCGAAGAGGACGCTAAGAGGGGCGGGGACGTCCTCGCCACTCTCGATCATATCCGCCAACACTTGAAGCGCGATCGCTTTCACCTTGCGTACAGCCTCAGGTTCCGTGTCCCCGTAGGCCATGACGCCCGGAAGGTCCGGAACGGACGCTAGAATTCTGCCGTCTTCCTCGCGCTCGGTTTCTACTCGGATGGGCTCGATTGTGACCATGGCACCTCCAGTTTACAGGATAAAGCCCACAGAACGGCGCGGTGATTACAGGAGTTGTTTCCGAATCGTCGGCTACTCGTCAATTGACGGGTTGCGCGTGATTGGCCCCAGGACCGGCGGACAGCAAGCCGGCCTAAGGGGCAAGACCCCGGCTATGGCGCCGATCGGTATCACGTCGTTCCGGCGCACCAATGTGTACACTGACGAATAGGTGTACACATTGTGCGAACGAACATTGTCATCGACGATAAGGTGATGCGCGATGTGCTGCGCGCTACCGGGCTGAAAACGAAGCGCGAAGCCGTAGAAGAGGGCCTTCAAACGTTACTGCGCCTCAAGCGCCAGGAGGAGATCCGCAAGGCCCGCGGCAAACTGGTCTGGAGCGGCAACCTGGATGAGATGAGGACGGATCGTTGATCCTTGTCGATTCGGAAACACCGTCGTCCACTCCGAAAACGGTAAGTTCGTCGTCAAAACGAGTGCCGCCCGCTCGGCCCGCTCCGAGATCACCTGAAACAGAAACTCCGCCCCAACGTCGGCCAGCGGCACATATCACAGTTCGTCAATGGCGATCAGTTCCTAGCGTTGCCATCTCGCCATTACCCGCCGCACCTGATTGTTCTGTTTGGCCTCCACCATCTCGTTCACCAGCGCCGCGGCCGTCACAAAACGCACGCGCCGCTTCTGCCGGCATGCCGCCAGACATAGCCCGGAAACGTCGACCACGCTCCCGCATGCGACCACTCACACAATGAAGGGAGCGACTCGGGGCGTTCCATATTGACGGCACCGGTGATCCCTCGGGAGGAGTCGACCGCGCCGTGCAAGGAATGGGCGCCGAAGGTGGCCCGTGCTCGCGGTGGGGAGGTCAAGGGAGCATCCCAGGCCGCCCGGCATATACACTTGAGGACATGCAGACGAGAATCACACGTGTGGCCATAAAGAACTATCGAAGCATCGGTTCGTGTGATGTCGAGTTGCAGCCTTTGACGCTCCTGGTTGGACCGAACGGATCAGGTAAGAGCAATTTTCTGGACGCTCTCCGGTTTATCGTCCACAGCATGCATGCTCCGACCGAGCAGGTCGTTGAGGCTCGGTCGGGCATGCGGTCAATCCTGCGGAAGCTGCCGAAAGGCCAGATGGCACCTCGCTTCTCCGTACAACTGACCTTCGAAGTGGCTGACGTGGGAACCGGAACGTACCTTTTGTCGGTAGCGGCGGGAACCGATGGTTCCTCGACCATCGATGAAGAGCGTTGCCAAATAGGCGAGCATTCGTTCGTGTGGCAGAACGGATCGATCGATCACAATGCGCCAAGCACTCCGGCCTTCACTGGAGACAGGCCAGCGCTGGTGGCATTTGGGGCGCTACCGCAGTTCGCGCCCGTATTCGCGCTTCTTTCCGGTCTGACCTTTTATGCGCCGAATCCGGAACGAATGAGACGCCCCACAGCGATCGGCCCTGGCAAAGTGCTGTCGCGGGATGGCTCCAACTGCGCGGACGTGCTGGCGCGCATCGAGCGAAGCCATCCCCAGATCACAGCCAGGATTCGCGAGTATCTCAGATCGTTCAATCCGGAGTTTGCCGAAGTGAGCGTAACCGATTTGCCGGATTACCGCTGGCTGGCGTTCACGCCGGCAGGCGATCCTAGCCACTGGCGACTGAACAGCGCGGACGTGTCGGACGGCACGCTCCGGGCGATTGCTATCTTGCTGGCGATCTTTCAAGCACCGGCGGTGAAGCCGCCTTTGACGATGGTTGGACTGGAAGAGCCGGAGAGCAATCTGCACCCGGCAGCCGCGGGAATCCTGCTTGACGCGCTGCTGGAAGCAAGCCGGCAGGTTCCGATCCTTGCGTCCACACATTCGGCGGATCTACTGGATCGCAAGGACCTGCCGGAGACAGCAATACTCGCGGTGACCCTACAGGAGGGCGAGACGCTGATAGGTCCGATAGATGAGAGCGGGAAGACTATCCTGCGAAAACGCCTTTACACTGCCGGCGAGTTACTCAGGAGCAACCGACTGGCGCCGGCCGGAGCGACGTCTTACGAATGATCAAGGTGAAGGTGGCATCCCTTGTGGAGGGAGATGGGGAAGTTGGCGCGGTCCCGGTACTGCTCCGCCGGATCATCAACAGCATCGATCCTACCGTGATACCTATCGTTCCCCGCGGCTTTCGGCACCCTTCCGGAAGCATCCGCAGGCCGGGCGGACTGGAGCGAGCCATCAGCGCGGTTTCGGAGATTCACGCCGGTCACGCGATTCTTGTCCTGATCGATAGCGACGACGACTGCCCGTCTGATCTCGGACGTGAATTGCGGAAAAGGGCAACTTTGTCGCGTCCGGATCTCTGCGTTTCGGTGGTGTTGGCCTGTCGCGAGTATGAAGCGTGGTTCCTCGCTGGGGCGGAATCGCTGGGTGGACAACGGAACCTGATCCGGGACCTGTCGCCTCCAGCAAACGCCGAAGCCATCCGAGATGCGAAGGGCTGGTTGACGAATCAGATGCGCGGGTCGGCCGCATACAGCGCCACGCAGGATCAGGCGGCCCTATCCGCGCTTCTGGATCTCGATCTTGCCCGTCAGCGATCCAGATCGCTTCGCAAGCTCTGGAAAGAGATCGAGGCTATCGTGAGAGTAGCCTCCATGAATCGGGATTAGAGAGCCCGGTTCGCCCTGGACGGGGTTCGCCCGTGTTGTGCCAACACCCTCCGATTTGGTTCCATCATACTGAATAAAGGTGCACGCGGAAATCACAACACTTTTAGATCAAATGCGTTTGGGGGATTCGCAGGCGCGGGAGCAGATCCTGGAGCTTCTTTACGAGGAGTTGCGGCGCATCGCGCGGCTGCATCTGCGAGCCGAACGTCCCAGCCACACGCTGCAACCCACGGCGCTCGTAAATGAGGCCTACGTGCGGGTATTCGGTGGCGCGCAGCCGCAGGTGACCGATCGGACGCATTTCCTGGCGATGATGTCGGTGGTGATGCGGCGGGTGCTCGTGGACCACGCGCGGGCGCGGAACGCGGCGCGGCGCGGCGGGGACCAGACGCGGGTGACGCTGGATGCGAGTTTCGAAGCTGAGCAGGAAAGCACGCTGGAGTTGCTGGAACTGGATGCCGCGCTCACGACACTGCAGAAGGAGAAGCCGCAGGTGGCGCAGTGCGTGGAGATGCACTACTTCGGGGGGATGACCGCCGAAGAGATTGCCGAGGCGCTGCCGCGGTCGGTGCACATGGTACGGCAGGACCTGCGATTCGCGCAGGCGTGGTTGCGGCGGTACCTGGCGCAGGCACCGCCGGCTTAGGTAGCGGCGGGAATGAGGACGGCAGGTTCGGTCCAGCGGGCTTTGCCGCCGCACATGATCTCGTTCAAGCTCATTTGGCGATAGCGGAAGATGTCCTTGAGCTGGTCGGCCACCCAGACGCGGTGGACGAAGTCGCCGAGGCCGCCGAGCGGCAGTTCGTAGTCCACTTCGTCGGTGATGTGGGTGCCTTCGTTGCCGGGATGGAAGGTGTGTTTGTGGCGCCAGAGCACGTAGGGACCCTTCAGCATTTCGTCGACGAAGTAGAAGGGCGGTTCGTAGGCGGTGATGAGCGTCCGCCATTTGAGCGGCAGGCCGGCCCATTTGAGACTGTAATCGAAGACCGCATCTTTTTTCATGGTGATGGGCTCCGGGGTGGTGATGCGGAAGCTGAGCCAGGGCGGTGTGATGCGGGCGAGGTTGCGCGGGTCTTCGAAGACTTCAAAAGCCTCCCGGATGCTGACGGGAGCGATCATCTGGCAGCGAAGCTGGTGGCGCGACATCGGACTAATTCCCTTCCAAGGTCTTCTTCTGTTGAGGAGTATACTGGCAAGCCGCGCGGGTTGGCACGGGTTGCCCCAGACGCTTGAGGTTGAGACGTGCGTCGAACAGGCACGGATCCAAGGAAAGCGCGCGGTGGAAGTCGGCGAGGGCAGCTTCGCGCTGGCCCATACGATCGAGGGCAACGCCGCGGTTATTGACGGCGCGCGCGTTGGCCGGTTCGAGCGCGAGGGCTCGTCCGAAGGCTGCAAGCGCATTGGGAGCGTTACCGAGTTCCAACCAGATCCTCCCCTGTTCCGATGCGGATTGCGGGTGGTCTGGTGCAAACCTTTCTAAGGCGTTGAGGGTATCGAGGGCCTGGGCGTGGGGGAGTTGCCGGGCGTAATGGATGTAGGCGCGAGGCGTGGGGCGGGAATCGACGATACGCTGCCAGAAGGCGCGCGGGTCCTGCCAGGCGAGGGTTTCGCGGGCGGTGAGGAGGACAAGGATCGCGGCCAGCGGATAGACGATGCGGGGCCAGTGGGCGAGCAGGAGTCCGGCGGCGGCGCCCCAGGCGAGCAGGGGCAGGTAGAGGCGGCGGTCGGCGCTGAGGTCGGCGGTAGGGAAGACGGACGAGCTGGCAAGCAAGAGGGCAAGGCCGGCGGTGAACCAGAAGGGGGGCCGGCGGAGGTCGGGGTTGGCGAGTCCCCAGGCGGCGAGAGCGAGGATGGGGATCCAGCCGAGGGCGTAGAGAGCATTGGGGTGTAGCGGCGATTCGAGGGGGAAAGGGGTGGGAATGAGCAGTTGGCGAACGTAGAGCCAGATGGCTGCGCCTTGGGTGGCCAGGTAGTGAGGTGTCGCGATGCCGGCTTGGGCGCCGGCTCCCGAACCTACGATGACGGTGGTGACATAGACGCCGCGGAGGCCGGCGAGGACGGAGAGGCCCAGCATGGCACCGATGGGCGGCAAGTGCCGGTCTTCGCGTTTGGTGGCCAGGTGGAGGCAGGCCAGGAATAACGGGAATGTGACGCATTCCTCCTTGGCCAGCAGCGCGAGCGCGAACCAGGCGACGGCGTGCCAAGGCCGGCCGCTGTTCCAGGAGCGCAGGGAGAGTAGGCAGAACAGGGCCATGAGGAGCGTGGCGCGGGCAAAAACGTAGAGGACCGGTTCTGTTTGGATGGGGTGGAGGGCGAAGAGGGTGGCGGCGATGGCCGCGGCGGGCGCGGGCAGGAAGGCGGGCAGGATGGTGGCAGCCAGATAGATGTTGGCCAGATGCAGGGCGAGATTGACGGCATGATAGCCGGCGGGGTTTTCGCCGCCGAGTTGGTAGTTCAGCCAGAAGCTGAACCAGGTCAGGGGGCGGGTTTGGAGCACGCCCCAACTGCGATACCAGCCGTCGGGCGAGGTGAGGATCGCGTCACTGAGGATAGAGAAATCATCGAGGTAGAAAGGGACACCGAGCGCAGTGGCGAAGGCAAGTGCAGTTAAGGCGAGGAGTAAGGCAATCCGCGGCAACTATGCTATTTTAGCGGCTTGCCCAAGGCTAATCTGAAACCCGCGAAACCGAAGAATGCCGCCGAACGGAAGGCTCGGCTCGACCGTATTCTGAAAGAGTTGGATGCGCTATACCCGAATGTAACCTGCGCCCTCGATCATCAGAACGCGTGGCAGTTGCTGGTGGCGACGATCCTGTCGGCGCAGTGCACCGATGAGCGGGTGAACAAAGTCACGCCTGGGCTTTTTGCCAAATACCCGACGATTGCGGATTTGGCGGCGGCGAGCCAGGAAGAAGTGGCGCAGGACGTGAAGTCGACGGGCTTCTTTAATAACAAGGCGAAGTCGATTATTGGGGCGGCGCGGAAGGTTTTGGGGGATTTCCACGGCGAGTTGCCGCGCACGATGGAGGAGATGCTGACGATTCCGGGCGCGGCGCGGAAGACAGCGAACGTGGTGCTGGGGACGGCATTCGGGATTGCGTCGGGCGTGGTGGTGGATACGCATGTGCAGCGGATCACCAATCGCTTAGACCTGACGAAGAACCAGGATCCGGTGAAGATTGAACAGGACCTGATGAAGATCCTGCCGCAGGAGCGGTGGATTCAGTTCTCGCACCAGGTGATTCACTTCGGGCGCGGGATTTGTGTGGCGCGGAAGCCGCGGTGCGGCGAGTGCCCGCTTTACGATATCTGCTACGCGGCGGACAAGCAGGTGATTAGTCCGGAGAATTGACCGCGTCGAAGTCGCCGCGAAGGGCCTTCAGGGCGTACTTCTCGCGGTTGATCTCCTTGCGGGTACGAATGCCGATCCGGCGGAAGATGGGGATGGGCGGGCACCAGCCCTGCACGGCGTGTTGCAGGAAGAAGGAGAGGACCGCACCGGGCAGGAGCAGGAATTTGCGGTTGACGGTGGCGCCGAGCAGGACGCCGGAGAAGGCGAGCAGAGAGGCGTTAGTCTGCAGGACGCGTTCGATGTCCCACTCGCGATCCAGTTGGTCGATGTGGCGGGTGATGGTCTCGCGATCGGCATTCTCCAGGGCCCGCACACACTGCAGGGCGGCACGATCGACGTTGTTGT
>JAEUQF010000209.1 GCA_016789745.1 Bryobacterales bacterium | reverse complement strand
TGAACGTCTTCTGGCTTTCGCCCGTTCTTCAGCCAGCTGTCGATCATCTCGTCCGGAAATGGCTGCCCTTCTTGCTGCTTCTTCATTTGATCTCCCTTCATTGTCAGGGAAACCGTTTACACAGTTTTTTAGACACCCTCGCGTCTACTGATTCCACGTGGGTTACCTGGTCTTGACTGCCTCAACTGCGAAAGTCAGGCTAACAAACACCTGAGCCTCCAGCCGGTCCTGCGCACGGTACCTACCCGGCCGGTCCAAGCCATAGTCTGCACTCACCAACAAGACTTCGAAGCGGTGTCTGCCAACCACAAGATGTAAGGGGTGATCGCCGGAGATCACCTGCTCCCGAAACACCCCTGCCCCCAATCGCGCCTCAAGCACCACACCTCCGCCGATCCGGGTAACGCGAGCCACAGGACATTGCGTGCGTAGCGCGGACCTCTGGCGTTCCATCATCTCCTGAAGCGAAAGGTCTCCCTCCGGAACCTCTGGTGCCAGGGGGTACTCCCGCATAAGGATTGCGAAAAGGAATGATACAAACACTCCCGCGTAATCGCCAACCGTAGTTCCGCATATCCCAAGCCGCGAGTCCTCGCTGCAAACGCGTCCCCGATCTCTCGCAGCCGCCCTGCAACGAAATCCCCTTCGGCCAGAAGTCCTGACTCCGCCAAGCCGTCTTCACCCCAGCGCTCGGAATGGAGAACCTGGATAGCCGCCGGTTCCACGCGCTCGGCGCGGGGACCACATCCGCACAGCAGCAGGCAGCAACTCACCGCCGGCAGATACTCTCTCCAAAGAACGCGCATTTCTGGCGAATGCCTTCGAAGTCATTGTACGGCGTTGACAATCGGCTTGCCACACTCGAAAATCCCAATCACCACCGATGCAAATAAAAATATCTCTCTTCCCATCAACCACCTAAAGCCAAAATCCCCATCCTCCCCCACCCGCGTTTTCCCCCACCCCCTGCTACTCTGAAACCGCGAGTCACCGCCATCTGCATCGCCGCCACCGGCCGGGGCCAATCCGCCGATACCATCCCCAGAATCCAGGAGCATCCCCATGCAAACCAGCACCCCTCTGTCGAAGGCCGAAATCGCCCGCATCAATGGAGCCAAATCTCGCGGCCCCAAGTCAGAAGCCGGCAAAGCCCGCTCCTCCCAGAACGCCATCAAGCACGGACTCACCTCTAAGAAGTTCATGGGCCTGACCATCGATCAGGCCGAGTTCGACCTCCACCTCTCCGCCGCCATCGCCCACTGGGCCCCGAAAACCGATTACGAGCTCTACCTCGTCACAAAAATCGCGCGCGCCGACTTCCAGCACGACCGCGCCGAAGACTTCCAGATCAACCTCCTCGATCTCGAAACCGACATCATCTGCGCCGACATCCAGCGCACCTTCGAAGCGATGGACGATACCGGCGCCCTCGCCCTCGGCTACAAGTCTTTAAATGACAAATCCTCGGCCCACCGCAACCTCGACCGCCACATCGCGCGCCTCGCCCGCGAACGCGTCCAGGCCCGCAAAGCCCTCCTCGAAGCCATCGAACATCGCAAGCAGCTCGAAGCGGAAGCCGAAGCCGAGGCGGAAGCCGAAGCCCAAGCCCAAGCCGAAGCCGCCGCGCGGACCATCGCCGAACCTGCGGAACCCGAGCTGCAAAACGAACCAACCGCGGCCACAACCGTCCCGCCGAGCGTCACCCCCATCGACGCCGTGCGCCGCCCCGTCGCCCCGGCTCAAGCAGACGAGCCACAAAACGAACCAACCGCGGCAGCCTACGTCGCAAGCCACCGGCTGTAAAGCGATGCAAGATCACTCCCGCCGCCGCGCGTATCCACTCGGACCTTGCCCCCATAAACGCTCCGGGCCTGCTCCACCGGCACCCGCCGCTTCATCGCGTCCACCGGATCCACCAGCGTCAGCCGGCCTTGCACCAACCCCGCCACCTGCGGCAGATCAAAATGCTGCAGCACCCCCGGAGTCATCACGTTCGCCCCGTGCAGATACCGGTCATTGCCATCCACCAGCGTGCGGTACGAAAGCAGTCCGCCCTGGCAAACCACGGATGCGATCCGTGCATCCAGCGCTGCCGCGAACAGCGCCCACACTGCGCCCATATCCTTGCCCACTAGCCACACCTGCGCCCGCGCATCCGCCCGGCTCAGCGCATACTCCACCGTCCGCAGCACGTCCTGCACCCGCATTCCCAATAGCGACGACTCCATGAACCACGTCATGTAAGCCATCGCCGTCTCGCTATCGAACAGGTGCGAAAACGGATTCCCGCCCGACGCCGCCCGGTGCGGCGTGCGCGTCTCGCCAATCCCCCGCACATCCGACGCAATCACCTGGTACCCGCGCCGCGTCAGCGTCGCCAGCACCCCGGGATTCACCCCCGCCGCCTCGGCATTCTCAAACTCCATGCCGTCGCTGTCCTTGCCGGACTCGTTCACATACACAATCGCCGGCGCGCCCGCCAAACGCTCCCGCGGCTGAAACACCCACGTTGGAATGTAGATCCCCGGCTCGGACAGAAACTGCAGCTTCTCAATCGTATAGGCTTCGCGTTCCACCGTCTCCACCGCACGCGGCTCCAATGGCGACCGCAACTCCCGCATCCGCAGCACCTGCCGCACCGTCGCCGCATCCACCGGCTTCGCAGGAGGCAACACTCTCGCCTTCGCCCACAAGTCCGTCCACACCGTCTCGCCCTTGCGCGAAGCACGCAGTGACCCGTTCTTCATACACCGCAGGTCTTCCGGCTTCTCCGGCGTCAACTCCGGCTCGCTCGCCGGACCGGGCTTCTGCATCAGCCACCGGCTGAACCAATCCGTAGTCGCCCGCCGCAGCCGGTACGTGAACGCATGCGGATCCCCCGCCTCCACCGTCCGGAACCGGTCCTCCAGCCCCAGCAACTTATACCGTGCCCGGATCTTATCCGCCGAACTGCTGAAGCTCGCCGAATAGTGCTCGATCGTGGCCATCAGTGGTCGCGGCGCCACCGCGATATGCAGGTCCGGGTGATCAATCCCCCGTGCCGCACCCGGAAACAGGTTCTGCTCCACGTCCGATGGCCCCAGCGGCCCCTGCGGCGATAGCTGGATCGGCCACCGCCCGCGCGTGCCGCCTTCATGCACCACCGCGCAGGCAATCCGCTCATCCACGGCGCTCGTAAACATGGTCAGCGTGCCGCCGCCCGAATGGCCCGTACACCCAATCCGCGACCCATCCACCTCCGGCCGCGTCAGCAGGTAGTCCACCGCCCGCATCGCGTCCCACACCCGGTACCCCGTCAACGTCTGCCCCAGC
>JAEUQF010000190.1 GCA_016789745.1 Bryobacterales bacterium | reverse complement strand
GATGACCGCCTGCGATGAGTTGGCGAACGGGTCTCACCAGGGTGAACTGGTTGGTGAAGAAGCGGGACACGTCTTCTCCCCGCGTCGCCATTTCAGCGATCTGTTCCGCAGACGGCGTTTGCTTGGATTTGCGTGGCATAGGGCTGGTCTTCCTGTTTGGAGAATATAGCAGCCGGCGGTAGGAGTTCGCAGCCACCGCCTGCTGGCGGGGGTGTGAAGAATCTCCGCTCCGTTGAAGACGCGCCAATGCGGACGATTTCGCGCAGAGCCGCAAAGCACGCAGAGAAAACGCAAGTTAATGGAGGGAACGGCCCGCGGGGCCGGGGTAGTCCCTCGCGGTTGCGGCTCTGTTACTCAGTGAGTCGCAGAGCCGCTGCCCGGTCTATGGCTTGGGCGGCATGGGAAGCAGGTCGAGCGTGGCATTCCCGGTGATCGGATCGAAGCCCCAGCGGTAAGCGACGCCTTTCTGGTCGAGATCATGAACGGCAACGCGAATCTCGTTCATCAACGCGTTGGAGAACGGCTTGTTGACGAAGGGTTCCAAGCGTTGCCGGAACTGGGTACGCCGCGGTTCGGGAAGCAGGTCGGTGTTGGCGCGGGCGAGGATACGCTTGTCGTGACGCACGTTGGCTGCATTGGAGTTTGCTGGGATCTTGCCGATGAGCTTGTACTGTTCGCCGAGAAACTCGAACTGGCTGCCGTTGTGGTAGCGCCAGGATTCGCGGAGGTCGCTCGGGTGCGCTTCGATCTCGTCAGGCGGGCCAGTGACGATGTAGATGCGGCCTCGGTCGGTTTGCCAGCCCGGGCGGGAATCGCTCAGGCGCGCATTGACATAGGCGATGCGGCGGTAGTGCTCGTCCTTCATCTCGTTGACGTTGGTGCCTGGGGTTGGGTCACGGCGGAGCCAGAACTGGCGGATGAACTCGTTGCGCTCTTCGTCGGTGCGCAGGCGTTCGAAAGCGGCGCGTTCTTCGGGGGCGATGAGGTAGACCACGTCTTCGTTGAGCCATTTCTCGTAGGCCGTGGCGGGCTGTTGTTGTGCGTTGACGGTAAGGCCCGCGCCGATGAGGATAAGGGCAAGGATGCCCATCAGCGGCGGTGCGGGCGTGGATACGGGCTCCTCGGGGCGGAGCAGGTGTTGGATGCGAGCTTTCAAGTTACCTCCTGTGGCGGCTAGTGCGAATTCGTGACGTGTGGTTTCGAGTGCGAGCAGCGCGTGGGAGTAGGTGACCGGGTCTCCCGACAGTCGCACGGCAATCGCATCGCAACACAGTTCCCGGTCGTGACGGATGGTGTTCGAAAGCCACCATACGGCCGGGTGATAGAACAGCGCGATCTCGACGAGGGTCTGCAGGCAGTTGATCAGGAAATCCTGGCGGGCGATGTGAGCGAGTTCGTGGGCGAGGATGGCGTCGAGTTGATTCGCGGGCATACCGGTGACGATGGCGGCGGGCAGTACTAGCATGGGCCGGAAGATGCCGAGGACGGTGGGCACGGCGACGGTAGCCGATTGGAAGATGCGCACCGGAACGGCGATGGCAAGTGTCTGGGCGATGCGGCGCACACTGAGGACGATGGCATCGGGGACGGGTTGGCGGCCCCGGCGCAGTTGGTGGAGCGCCCATAGCCATCCGCCGGCTGCTCTTATGGCGAAGACAACGACACCGATGAGCCACACCGTAAGCACCGGGCCGAACCAGGCTGCGGGCGGTGCTGGCATGGACGGGGAAGGGAGGGCGCGGCCTCCGGTCGATATGGCAGCAATCATCGCGGTGGGCCGCGGGCCGCTGCTGAGCCCGAGATAGGTAACGACGGGCGCGGCGGCCATCAGCGCCAGCAGCAGGCAGTTCCCGATGTAGCGGCGCTGCGGGTCAGGGTTGCGGCGGAGCGCGAACGCAACGCCGGCGAGCAGCGTGCCCTGCCACAGGAAGTGAAGCAGGCTGCGGGCAGCGGCTTCGAGATCGATGACGGAGGCCAGGTAGTTCACTTGCGCTTTCCTTTCTCGAAGGTGTCGAGCATGTCGCGAATCTCGGCGATCTCACGGGCGCTGGTCTTGCGTTCGCTGAGCGCTCGCAGGACCAGTTGCGCGGCGGAGCCCCCGAAGACGCGGTCGACCAGATCGCGCACCAGGTGACCCTGCGTCTGCTCACGATCGGACGTGGCTTTGTATACGTGCGCGCGGGCGGTCTCGTCGCGTTCGACCAAGCCTTTGTCGGTCATGATCTGGAGCAGCTTCAGGACGGTGGTGTAGCCGACGGGGCTGTCTTTGTCCCAGTCGTTATGGATATCGCGCACGGTGGATGGGCCGCGCTGCCAGAGGATCTGGAGGATGGCGAGTTCGGCGGCAGTGGGTTTGGGCTTGGCGGCCATGAGTTGAAGATATACGAAGCTGTTCGTAGATGTCAACGAAAATCTTCGTAGTTTCCGGGGAGGTTCGCACACCTGTGAGAAGATAGTGGGTTCGCATGGAAACCTGGAAGCCGGCAAACTCAGGGGAACTGGCCACAATGCTGCGAGAAGCGGCGTCACGCAACGTGCCGATCGCGGTGGAAGGGCAGGGAAGTAAGAAGCGGGCGGGAGGTTGGGGCGCGGCGCCTGGCATTACGATTTCGACGGCCGGCTTGAACGGCATTCAGGAGTATGAGCCGCGCGATTTGACGTGCAGTGTGGGGGCGGGGATGCCGTATGCGCAGTTCAGCGCGATGCTGGCGAAGGATGGCTACATGGTGCCGCTGGATCCTCCGTTTGCGGCTTCGGCGACGATAGGCGGGGTGGTGGCGGCGAACTCGAGCGGGCCGCGGCGGCGCTGGTTCGGCACGGCGCGCGACCTTGTGATCGGCATGCAGTTTGCGACGTTGGAAGGCAAGCTGGTGCAATCGGGCGGCATGGTGGTGAAGAACGTGGCGGGGCTGGATATGGCGAAGCTGCTGATTGGCAGCTACGGCACGCTGGGAGTGATGGCAACGCTGAACTTCAAGTTGATTCCCAGGCCGTCGGGGTCGCGGACGTTTCTGCAGACGTTCCCCTCGGCGGCAGCGGCGTTGGCGATGCGCGACGAACTGCTGCGCGGTGTGATGCAGCCGGTGGCGTTCGATGTGCTGAATCCGGCGGCAGCGGGCCGGTTGGGGCAGCCGGGGTGGTTGGCGGTGGTGGAAGCGCAAGGGAACAAGGGCATGCTGGGGCGGTTCTCGAAGGCGATGCCGTCGGCGCAGACCTTGGAGGGCGAAGCGGCGGAGAGCTTCTGGAACGGTGTGCGGGAGTTCACGCCGGGCTGGCTGGCGGAGAAGAGCGAAGGCTGCGTGGTGCGCGTATCGACGAAGCTGACGGAGTTGGCCGCGGCGATGGAGAAGGCTCCGGGAGCGGTGCTGGCGCGGGCGGCCAACGGCGTGATGTATGTGCACGCGGATTCGCTGGTGCAGGCGGGTCCGGCGCTGGGATTGGGTCGCGCGGTGGTGGAGTATGTGCCATCGACGCCTGTGGCGGGGGCGGATTTGTGGCCGAAGCTGGATTCGGGATTTCCGATCATGCAACGCATCAAAGAGATGTTCGATCCGCAGCATTTGTTGAACAGGGGGCGCCTGCATGGCCGTATCTGA
>JAEUQF010000158.1 GCA_016789745.1 Bryobacterales bacterium | reverse complement strand
TATTCGAGGGTCTGTTCGTCAACGGGGAAGAAGCCGATGGTGGCGCCGTACTCGGGGGCCATGTTGGCGATGGTGGCACGGTCGGCCAGCGCGAGTTGCTTCACGCCGGGGCCGTAGAATTCGACGAACTTGCCGACGACGCCCTTCTTGCGGAGCATCTGGGTAACGGTGAGGACGACGTCCGTGGCGGTGACGCCTTCGGGCACGGTGCCGGAGAGCTTGAAGCCGACGACTTCGGGCAGCAGCATAGTGATGGGCTGGCCGAGCATACAGGCCTCTGCCTCAATGCCGCCGACGCCCCAACCGACGACGCCAAGGCCGTTGATCATGGTGGTGTGGGAATCGGTGCCAAGGAGGGTGTCGGGGTAGGCAGTGACTTCGGCGCCCTCTTCGTTCTGGAAGACGACGCTGGCGAGGTATTCGAGGTTGACCTGGTGGACGATGCCGGTGCCGGGGGGGACGGCGCGGAAGTTGCGGAAGGCGCCCTGGGCCCAGCGCAGCAGCGAGTAGCGTTCGTGGTTGCGCTGGTATTCCAGCAGAACGTTGAGGTCGAAGGCATCCTTGGTGCCGAAATTGTCGACCTGGACGGAGTGGTCGATGACGAGGTCGGCGGGGATGAGGGGGTTGGCGAGGGTGGGGTCGGCACCCATGGCGGAGAGGGCGTCGCGCATGGCGGCCAGGTCGACGACGGCAGGGACGCCGGTGAAGTCCTGCATGAGGATGCGCGCGGGGCGGAAGTTGATGTCGCGGGCGGTGGCCTTGGTGTCCCAGGCGGCGACATATTCGATGTCGCTCTTCTTGACGGTGCGATTGTCTTCGCTGCGGAGGAGGTTTTCCAGCAGGATGCGGATGGAGTAGGGCAGGCGCGCCAGTTTGCCGGCGCCGGCTTTTTCGACGGCGTCGAGGCGGAAGATACGGTACGAGCGCCCGCCCACCTGCAGGGTGGACGCGGATTGGAAGGAGTTAACTTGGCTCATGGATGTTCTTTGGGTTAACCGACGAACTTCCTATTGTATCGAGTCGGACGGGGGCGGGTCTCGTAATGGTCCGGCCCGGTGGATCTATTGGAAGTCGACGGTGACCGACTGTGACGTTCCCTGGGCGTTGGTCAGGGTAACGGTGACCGAGCGGATGGCGGTAGTGTCACCTGTGACGTTGAAGCGCTGGCTGAGGGTGAAGCTGCTGCCGAAGGCTCGCGACTGATCGCTCTGGTACCAGCGCTGGGCGCCCTCGGTGAGGGGCACGGTGAGTTCGGTGGTCTGCAAGGCGCTGCCGGGGGCAGGGGTGAAGCGGAAGGTAGCGCCGGTGACCTCGCGCGAGGTGGCGTAGGCGGAGAGGTCCACCTGGAGGCCGCCGGAGACGCGGGTGGCGCGGACGGAGTTAGAGACGATGACGGGGACACCGCGGCGGAGCCTGGACTCGAGGACAGGGGCAGGGGAGGGGGTGATGTCCTGGCCGGCGCTGCGAAGGACGGCAGAGAGGCGAATGGTGCCGGCGACGGTGCCGGTCTGCATCAGTGCGATGCCGGAGCCGCCGGTGAACTGGGCCTGGGTGCCGTTAGCGGGGATGGTGAAGTTGAAGTTGCGCTGGCCGTTGGCGAAGACGACGGCGGCGTCGTCGACGGGCACGGCGGCATCGGAGGCGAAGGTGAGGGTGAGGGTGCCGCTGAGCGGCAGCGGATAGGGGTTGGAGACCGACAGGGTGATACGCGGCTGCTGCTGCGGTTCGACGGTATCGCCGAGGCCCTGGATGGTCACACTCGGCGGCGTCGGGCTGGTGATGGTGAGGGTGATGGGCGCCGACGCCGTTGCGCGTGTGTTGTCGGTGACTTCGACCGTAAAGGTGTAGCTGCCGGCGGCGGTGGGCGTGCCGGTGAGGATGCCGGCGGCGCTGAGGCTCAGGCCGGGGGGCAGATCACCGGAGGTGACGGCCCAGGTGTAGGGCGGCTGGCCGCCGCTGGCGGCGAGGGCCTGTGCGTAGGCAACGCCCGCAGTGGCCGCGGTGATGGGCGAGGCGCTGGTGACGCTGAGGTTGAGGACGACGTTCAGGGAGAAGGCGCGGATGGCGGTGTTGCCCTGGCTGTCGGTGACTTGGACGGTGAAGGAGAAGGCGCCGGCACTGGTGGGGGTACCGGAGATGACGCCGCCCTCGCTGATGGTGATGCCAATGGGGGGAGTGCCGCCGGGGGCGAGGGCCCAGGTGTAGGGAGCGACGCCGCCGTTCGCGGTTAGGGTTTCACTGTAGGGCTGACGGACGGTGGCCGCGGGCAGCACCGATGGGGTGACGATCGACATGCGGCTGGGGATGGCGATGGTGAAGGCTTTCTGTGCCGACTGCTGCTGGGCGTCGGTGACCTGAACGATGAAGCTGTAATTGCCGACGGTGGTGGGGGTGCCGTTGATTTCGCCGGTGGTCGCATCCAATTGCAGGCCCGGGGGCAGGATGCCAATGGTCACGGCCCAGCTATAGGGCGTCGAGCCGCCAGTGGCCCCAAGGGCCTGGGTATAGGGGACGCCTTCGCTGCCCTGGGGCAGGGATGTGCCTGTGGTGATGGTGAGCCCTTCGGCGATGGTGATGCTGAGCTGCCGGGTGGCCGTGGAACCTGTCGCGTCCCGCACCTGGATGACGAACGGATAGGAGCCGGTGGCGGTCGGGGTGCCGCTGATAGTGCCATTGGCGGCGCCGAGCGTGAGGCCGGGAGGGAGGGGTCCGGTAACGGACCACTGGAGCGGGGGCACGCCGCCGGACGCTGTGACGGGCTGGGCGTAGGGGATGCCGGTGGCGCCGTTGGCGAGCGTGGTGGTGTTGATGGAGAGTGAGGTGCCGACGTTAATGGAGAGGGTGCGGGAGGCGGTCGCCCCGACGGCATCGGTGATCTGGACGTTGAAGGTGGATGGGCCGGAACTGGTGGGGGTGCCGGCGATGGCTCCGGTGGCGGGGTTGAGGGTGAGGCCGGCGGGGAGCAGGCCGCTGGTGATCGACCAGGTGTAGGGTGGGGCGCCGCCGCTGCCCGCGAGGGTCTGGTTGTAGTTGAGGGAGACGGTGGCGCCAGGGAGTTCGAGAGTACTAATCGCGAGGGGGCCGTTGATCTGCAGGGTAAGCTGGCGGGAGCCGATGTTGCTGACGGCGTCGTTGACCTGGACAGTGAACACATAGGAGCCGGGGATGGTGGGGGTGCCGGTGAGTTGCCCGCCGGAGGAGAGGGTGACGCCCGGGGGGAGTTGTCCGTTATTGACGGTCCACTGGAAGGGGCCGGTGCCGCCCTGGGACTGGAGGGCTGCCGTGTAGGGGGCGCCGACGCTGCCGGGGTTGAGGCTGGTGGTGACGACGGAGAGGGCGCCGACGGAGACGACGAGGCTCATCTGGCGGGTGGTATTGAGGCCGATGAGGTCGCGGACGATGACGGAGAAGAGGTAGGAACCGGGGGTGGTGGGGGTGCCGCTGATGACGCCGGTGGAAGAGAGGGAGAGGCCGGTGGGCAGTAGGCCGGAAGCGAGGAACCAGGTATAGGGGGCCGTGCCGCCGCGGGCGGTGAGGGCAAAGCTGTAGGGGATGTTGACGGTGGCTTGGGCCAGCGAGGAAGTGTCGATCTGGAGGGCGGTGTTGGTGATGTTGAGGGCGAAGGTGCGTTCGGCAAGGGCGCCGGCCGAATCGCGGACCCGGACGGTGAAGGAGACGACGCCGGGGGGGACGGTGGAGGCGACGGTTCCCGAGATAACGCCCGTGGGCGAGAGGGACAATCCGGCGGGGAGGGTGGGTGTGACGAGTTCGAAGGTATAGCCGGCGCCGGTACCGCCGGAAGCGGTGAGGATCTGGTTATAGGGGGAGCCGATGGCGGCTTCCGGGAGGGTGAGGGCGTTGATGGCAAGTGAGCCGCTGACGGTGAGGTTGAACTGGCGGGTGGCCTGGTTGCCGCCCGAATCCTGCACCCGGATGGTGACGGTGAAGGTGCCGGGGGAGGTGGGGGTGCCGCTGAGGAGGCCGGCGGTGGAGAGGGTCACGCCGGGCGGCAGGAGGCCGGAGGTGACGGTCCAGTTGTAGCCCGAGCCGGTGCCGCCGGTGGCGGCGAGGGTGGTGGCGGGGTAGGCGACGCCAGCGGTGGCGGCTGGCAGGGCGGTGGTGGCGACAGATAGGGCGGTGGTGCTGGATATGAGAAGGGTGAGGTCGCGCGTGGTGCTGGAGCCGGCACTGTCGGTGACGCGGACCTGGACGGTGAAGGTGCCGGCGAGGGCGGGGTTACCGCTGATGACGCCGGCTGAGCTGAGGATGAGGCCGGACGGCAAGCCGGAGACGGAACTCCAGGAATAGCCGGCTCCGGTGCCTCCGGTGGCCGTCAGGGTGGTGGCGGGATAGATAGCGCCGACGGTGCCGGCGGGCAAGGCCGTGGTGGTGATGGAGAGGGTGGTGGCGGCGGCAGCGCTGATCGAGAGGCTGGCGACGGCGGTGTTGTTCTGGGAGTCGCGTACCTGGACGGTGAAGTTGGCTGTGCCGGCGGCGGTTGGGGTGCCGGTGATGGCGCCGCTTGCGTTGAGGGTTAAGCCGGCGGGGAGGCTGCCGGCGACGATGCTCCAGGAATAGCCGGTGCCGCTTCCGCCGCTGGCGGTGAGGGTTTGGGAATAGGCGTTACCGACGCTGGCGGCGGGCAGAGAGGACGTGGTGACCTGGAGAGCATTGGCCTGAGTGACGACGATGCTGAAGGCGCGGGCCGCAGTTTGGGATGCGGCGTCGGTGACGCTGAGTGTGAAGCTGAAGGTGCCGGCCTGGGTAGGTGTACCGGTGAGAGTGCCACTGGGGTTGAGGGTGATGCCGGTGGGGAGGGATCCGGAAGTAAGGGCCCAGGTAAACGGGGCGGTGCCGCCGGATGCCGTCAGCACTTGGCTGTAAGGCGTACCGATGAGGCTGGCGGGCAGGGTGGCGCCGGTGGTGATGCTGAGGGCGCCGCCGGCGGCAGCGATGGAGATGGTAAGGGATTGGGTGGCAGTGCGCGAGGCGCTGTCGGTAACGCGGACGACGAAGGTGGAGGGGCTGCCGACGGTGGTGGAGGGAGTACCGCTGAGGACGCCGGTGGTGGGTGCGAGAGTGAGGCCGGGGGGGAGGGCGCCGCTGATAACGCGCCAATCGTAGGGAGTGGAGCCGCCGGCCGCCTGGAGGGTTTGGCTGTAGGCTTGTCCGACGGTGCCGCCGGGGAGGGATTGGGTGACGATGGTGAGCGACGTGGTAACGGTGAGGCTCAGGGTTTGGACGGCCGTGGCCTGGGTGGCATCGCGAGCCTGGAGGGTAAAGGTAGAGGTGCCGGCGGTGGTGGGGGTGCCGGAGAGGACTCCGGTGCTGGGATTGAGGCTGATGCCGGCGGGTAGGGAGGAGCCGCCCGCGAGGGACCACGTGATTGGGGCAGTGCCGCCGACGGTGCTGAGTGTGGCGCTGTAGGACGCGCCGGCACTGGCTTGGGGCAACGTGGTGGTGGTGATGGCGAACTGAAGGACCTGGATGGTGAAGTTGACGGAGGCGGTGAGGTTGTTGGTGTCGCGCAGTTGGATGGTGAAGTTGAACGTGCCCGGATTGAGCGGTGCTCCGCTGATGATGCCGGTTTGCGCGTTGAGGGTGAGGCCGGCGGGCAGCAGGCCGGCAGTGACGGTCCAAACGAGCGGGGCGGTGCCGCCGGAGGCAGCCAAGGTTGCCGAGTAGGGCTGGCCGACGCCGGCTGAGGGAAGCGCTTGGGTGGAGATAGATAGATTAGGAGAGGTGACGGAGAGGGAGAAGGGGCGTGCAGCGGTGCCGCCAAAACCGTCATTCACCTGGACCGTAAAGTTGGACGTGCCGACGGAGGTGGGGGTACCGGAGAGGGTGCCGCTGGATTGGAGATTGAGTCCGTTGGGAAGATTGCCGATGGGGATGGAGAATTGATAGGTGGCGCCCGGAGCGCCGCCGGTGGCGCGGATCTCGGCGATGTAAGGGATGCCGGTAACGGCGTCGGTGAGGGGGGAACTGGTGGTAATGGAGACGGGTGTCGCGGCGACAGCTAGGGAGAACTGGCGGGTTGCCTGATTGCCTACGGAATCGTTGACCTGCGCGGTGAAGGTTGTGACGCCGGCGGCGGTGGGAGTCCCGCTGATCTGGCCAGTGGAGGAAAGGGTGAGGCCCGGTGGAAGAGTGGAGCCGAGCAGGGTCCAGGTGTAGCCGGTGCCGGAACCGCCGCTGGCAGAGAGCGTTGTGGCGTAGACGGCGCCCTGCAGTGCCTGGGGAAGCGGCGAGAGGGTGGTGACGAGAAGAGAAGATGCAGTGACGGCAATCGAAAGGCCGAGCGACGCGGTGGCGTTGCCGGAATCGCGAACCTGGGCGACGAAGGGGAAGGTGCCGGCGGTGTTCGGGATACCGGTAAGGGTGCCGCTGGCGGCCAGTGTGATGCCCGGGGGCAACTGTCCGGAGAGGACAGACCAGGTATAACCGGTGCCGGTGCCGCCGCTGGCAGAGAGGGTAACGGGTCCGTAGGAGAAGTTGAGGGTGCCGTTCGGGAGCGTCTGGGTGGGGATGGTTAGATTGGTTCCGACGGCGAGAGTGAGTTGGCGGCTGGCGGTGGCGCCGACCGAATCGGTGACGGTGCAGGTGATGGGGAAGGAACCGGAGGTGGTCGCGGTGCCGCTGATGACTCCGGTGGCCGGGGTGAGGGTGATACCGGCAGGGAGGGCGCCCTGGATGGACCAGGTGAGCGGGGCAGTGCCGCCACTGGCCGAGAGGGTGGTGGTAAAGGGCGAGTTTAGGCCGGCCTGGGCCAGGGACAGGGTGGTGACTTGGGGGACCGGGTTGATGCCGAGCGACAAGGTGCGCTGGGCATTGCTGCCGGTGTCAGCCACCTGGACGGTGAACGATGAGGAGCCGGCGGTGGTGGGAGTGCCGCTAATGACGCCGGTTCCCGGGGCCAAGTTGAGGCCGGGGGGCAGGGAGCCAATGGCCACCGACCACGTCATGGCACCGGAGTTGCCCGTGGCGGTGAGGGCTTGGGAGTAGGGGATTCCGACGGTCCAGGAGGGCAGGGTAGTGGTGGAGATCGTGAGGGTGCTGGCGGCGGCAATGGACAGGGAGAACGTTTTCGTGGTTGTGGTGCTGGCGGAGTCGGTGACGCGGACAGTGAAGGAGAAACTGCCGGCAGAGTTCGGGGTTCCAGAGAGGACGCCGGCGCTGGAAAGCGTCAGGCCGCCCGGTAGTGAGCTGCCTGCGGCGACTGCCCAGTTGTAGCCGGTGCCGGAGCCGCCGGTGGCGGTGAAGGTGAGGGGGCCATAGGCAGCGCCGGAGGTACCACCCGGAAGAGGGGACACCGTGGTGATAGTGAGCCCGGCGTCGACGGTGAGGGTGAAAGCGCGGGTGGCCGTGTTGGTAGCCGAATCGGTGACCTGAAGGGTGAAGCCGAAGGTGCCGGCGGCGGTGGGGGCGCCGCTAAGGACGCCGGTGGGGGTGAGGGTCAGGCCGGCGGGAAGGTTGCTACCGGAGGCCACGCTCCAGACGTAGCCGGTTCCGGACCCGCCCGATGCGGATAGAGATGTGGAGGGGTAGGTTTGGTTGAGGGTACCGTTGGGGAGGGTTGTGGAGGTGATGGTGAGGGCGGTGCCGATGGTGAGTTGGAAGGTTTTGGTGCCGGAATTGGAGGCCGAATCGGTGACCTGGACAATGAAGCTGAACGAGCCGGCGGCGGTGGGTGTTCCGCTCAGGACGCCAGCGGGGGTGAGGGTCAAGCCGTTGGGGAGCGAACTGCCGGCCTGCAGGCCCCAGGAGTAGCCGGTGCCCGTACCACCAGTGGCGGCCAGCGTCTGTTGCGGGTAGGCCTGGTTGACGACGGCGTTCGGGAGAGGGGATGCGTTGGTGATGTTTAGGCCGGAGGATATGGTTAGGCTGAACGCCTTGGTTGCGGGGGTATTGGCGGAATCGGTGACCTGGACGGTGAAGTTGAAGGTGCCGGCGACGGTAGGGGTGCCGCCGAGGACACCGCCGGCCGAGAGGGTCATGCCATTGGGGAGGGCACTGCCGGATTGGAGACCCCAGGCGTAGCCGGTGCCGGTGCCCCCAGTGGCAGCCAGAGTTTGCGAGGCGTAGGCCTGGTTGACGACGCCGCTGGGGAGCGGGGATGCGGTGGTGATGGTGAGGGGTGCGGCGATGGTGAGGGTGAATGCCTTGGTGGCGGTGGTGTTGGCGGAGTCGGTGACCTGGAGGGTGAAGTTAAAGGTTCCGGCGGACGTGGGGGTGCCGCTAAGGACGCCGGCGGCGGATAAGGCGAGGTTGCTGGGGAGGGTGCTGCCGGTCTGGACGGCCCAATTGTAGCCAGTGCCGGTACCGCCGGTGGCTGCCAGCGTCTGTTGCGGGTAGGCCTGGCTGACGACGCCGTTGGGGAGGGGAGAAGCGGTTGTGATGGAGAGGGAGGCGCCGGTAACGGTGAGGGTATAGGTTTTTTCGGCGAAGAACGGTGTGGGTGAGGTGGCGTCGCTCACTCGGACGACGACGGAAGAGAAGGTGCCGCTTGTTTGCGGGGTACCGCTGAGGAGGCCGCTGGTGGGGTTGATGGAAAGTCCGGTGGGGAGGCCGGTGGCGCTCCAGGTTTGCGCTCCCTGGCCGCCTGTTGCCGTAAAGCCCTGGGAGTACGTTGAGCCGAGTTGGGCGTTGGGAAGGCTGAGGGGCGCGTTGATGACCAGTTCGGGAAGGACCGTGAGGGTGAACGCCTTCGCGGCAGACTGGGGAGTTGGTGTTGCGCTGTCAGTAACACGGACGTTGAAGGGATGGGGGCTACCCGTTGTGGACAGCGGGGTGCCGCTGATGAGTCCGTTGTTTCCCATGGAAACGCCCGTTGGGACGGTGCTGCCGGCTTCGACAGTCCAAGTGAGGTTTCCCGTGCCGCCGGTCGCGGCGAGTTGGGTATTCACTGTGCGGTTCACCATCATCGGGGGAACCGAGGTTGTAGAGATTGTGAGTTGTCCGAAGGCCGGGGTCAGCAACCCCAGCAGTGCGAATGTTTGTACTGCCAAATGCCGGAACACGTTGCTCTCTTATTGCGGGGGTCCGAAGGTGGATCCGCCGGCGGATATCGACGTACCGGCCGGTGTTTGGGTCTTGCTACCGCCGCGGGTTACGCCGACGGCGACGGCCGCGCCCGCTCCCCCGATGAGTGCGACGATCAGGGCGGTTTTGCCGGCATTGCCGGACGATTTCTGGGCGGCGTTCGTCTGGGTGATGGTGGCGCGAGCGGTTTGACCCTGGTACGAAGCCGCTACCCGGATCTGGAACTCGCCTACTACATTATTAGGCCTCATGTTGCGGCCGATGGCAACCCCGTCGGGGCCGGTGGTGACGATGAGGGTGGTGCCGGAAGCGGGGAACATGGCGCTGGCGCCGAGTTCGGGGAGGAGGAAGGTGACCTGGGCGCCGGGGAGGGGGCGGTCGGCGGCGTCGGTGACTACCACCACGGGCTCTTTCGCCTTAGCCGCTCTGATGTTGTTCAACGCACCGTCGCCTTCCCGCACCGTTAGTTTAATAGCGGGGGCGGCGCCGGCCTGTGCCCATAAAGGAGCCCAAGGTGCCAGTATGGCCAGTACTAACAATTCCGCCAGGGGTTTCTGACAACAGCGAAGCGGGAATCCAGAGGATAATGACGTCATGGGACCTCCTGACGCTACCGCCGAGCGCCGATAGTGCGTACAAGGGCGGAGTACGTGCCCGCATTATAGCGCAAGGGTTAGAAGTGTGAAAAAAGCCCCCAAGTTTGTGATAATTTTCATAGTACGCCTATGATGCCGGCGCATAGTCCTGTCGAGGCGGGCATCTGGAGTGTTCCGGGGCACCCCCTGGTGATCGAATACTCCCGGGCGGCCATCCACGCCATCATCGTCGAGGTCCTCGACGCCTATGAAACGTATCTCGAAGGGGGGTACGAGGTCGGGGGCCTCCTGCTCGGCACCCGCGACGGCAGCCATCTTCGGATTCTTTCGCACGCGGTGCTCCCAATCCGGCCGCCACGGCCGAGCTTTGTCCTGTCGGAATCCGATCAGCGGCGGCTGGCGGAACTAATCAAGACGTGCGCGCAGGACCGCGAGGTATTGGGGTTTTACGTCAGCCACACCCGGAGCGAGGTGTTTCTGACCGAGTCTGACCAGGAGTTATTGGAGCGGTTCTTTCCCGAGCCGTGGCAAGTGGGGTTGGTATTCCACCCGAAGGATCGGGAACCGGTGCGGGCTGGCTTCTTCTTCCGAGAAGAGGACGGCTACGTGCGGAGCGACCAGAGTTATCTGGAGATGGCGTTTGAGGCGCCGCCGCGGAACCCGGGATTCCGTCGGCAGCCTCCGTGGCAGATCGATTCTCGCGGTGTTCCGATCGCACCGCCCGTTCGAGAGCCCGAGCCGGATGAGCACCCCGAGCCCGGGTTTGCGCTATTGCCCGACGAGGGGGAACCAGACGCGCCACCGCTGCGAGTGGAGGTGCCGGAGCGGCCAGATGTTTACGATCTGCCGCCAGAACCCGCCGGTCCGACGCTGGCGCAGCGAGTGGGGAAAGGGGCGTTGCTGGCGGCCGTGCTGCTGGTCTTGTTCGCGGGGGCGGTATCCATCCAACTGTTGCGGGAGCCGGACCCGCCGATGGGATTGCGCGTCGTACCGCGAGAAGGCGAGATGGTGGTCGTGTGGGATCCGGCGAGCCCGACGCTGCAGGAGGCCAACGAGATTTCCATCAGCCTCACGGATGGTGCGAGTAAGAAAGAGGTTCCGGTGCGGTTGGCGAGCCGGCCACCGGAGTACGTTTACAGACCGGCGACGGGGCGGGTGGACATCCGCTTGACGGCGACGTCGGGGTTTGGGCGGCAGTCGCGGGAGATGGCGACTTTTCTGGCCCATCCAGAAATTGGGAAGCCCTCGCCGGAACTGGCGGAAGAGCGGCGTTTGCTGCAGGAAGCCGAGCGTGATTTTCAGGCGGCGACCGCGGCGGTGGAGACGCGCAACGCGGAGAATCTGACGCTGGAGAGCCGGTTGGGAGAGTTGCAGTCGCGGCAGGCCGCGATTGAGGAGGCGCGGCGACAGCGGTTGGAAGCGAGGCGGGCGGCGGTGCAGGCGGCCGCGAATCGCAGGGCACCGGCGGCTCCGGTCCGCGACCTGCCGCAAGCGCCGGAGATCGCGAGCCGTACGCCGGCGGTGCGGTTACCGGTGCCATCGAGCAATCTTCCGCCGCGTCCGGTGGAACCGGAAGCGCCTCGACTGGCTCCGACGCCGAGTAACGGGGGTGGGCCTTCGGTGACCCCGACGACGGCGGCTCCGGGACCGTTGGCGGCGCGAACTACGCCGCCGCCGATCGCGGTAGCGGCGCCGAAGCCTTCTGCCTATGCGGGGCCGCGCTCGGGGCGGATTATCTGGACGGGCGAACTGCCTCGGGACGGGCAGTTGGTGATTGATGGACGAAAGCCGTCCCGGGGTTTCGTGAACGGGGAGTTGCCGGGTGTTCCCGTGCGGTTGGGCGCGTATCCAGCGGAACTGGCCGATGGCGGCATTCGCGTCCTGACGGGAAACCCGTCGTTTTCGCAGCCGAAGGTGGAGAATCCGTCGGCGGCCAACGCGTGGAATCGCACGCAGTATGTCTATGACCCCAAGGGGTACCGCGACCTGATTGTGGAGCAGATGCCCGCAGGGTCGGATCTAAAGAAGCTAACACTCCGCGCCGGAGGGAAGAAATTGAGCGTAATCGTGATTGAATGGCAGGTAATGGCGCCGTGAAGTACAGCTCTCTGCTGTGTATCGTTGTCTGTTCGGCGGCCCTTGGGCAAGGGCCGGATCCGAAGAAGGCGGAATCGGCCTTTAGCCAGGGACGCCGCGCCGAGAACGCGGGCAAGACAGAGGAAGCCATCGCGCGTTTTTCCGAGGCGATCCAGGCGGCGCCGGACTTTGCCGCGGCATACCGGCATCGGGCGCGGCTGCGGCAGAGCAAGGGGCTGGTACCGGAGGCGCTGGCGGATTTGAACGCCGCGCTGCGGTTTCAGCAGGATGATGCAGAGGCCTACCACCTGCGCGGCGACGTGCTATTGCGGGTAGGAGAAGCCGACAAGGCTCTGAGGGACTTCGATGCGGCGCTCCGGCTGGGCCGCGAGCATTCGGATTTGTATGCCTCGCGGGGGGATGCGCATGCGGCGCTGCAGCAGTATCGCGAGGCGGTAGAGGATTTCACGAAGGCCATCAAACTGCGCCTGGATCGATCGGATTACTACCAGCGGCGCGGCCTGGCATACCAGAAGATGGAACACTACCAGGACGCGATCGAAGATTATACGCGTTCGGCGGAGTTCAACCCGACGGTGGCTGGGCCGCTGGTGGACCGGGGCTTCTGCTACGGGCAGTTGGGAAATTTCCAGGCGGCGATCACGGAGTTCACGCGGGCGCTGGGGATAGAGCCGAAGAATCCGCGGGCGTTGGGACTGCGCGGGGAAGCTTACCGGCGAACGGGCGAGTTCCAGAAGTCCATTGCAGACTTTACGGCGGCGATCGAGATTGATGATCGGAACCAGGATCTGTTCTTGAGCCGCGGGTCAGCGTACATCCAATTGCAGGATTTTCAGAAGGCGCTTGAGGATCGGGACCGCGCGGTGCGATTGAAGCCGGATCATGCGGAGGCCTATATAGCGCGTGGAGGATCGTATCACCTGGTGGGGCAGCATGAGCGAGGGATATCCGATCGTTCCGAGGCGATCCGGTTGAAGCCGACGCTGCCGGAGGCGTGGTTTGCGCGGGGCAGCGCGCTGTTTTTGCTGGGGGACTTTGAGAAGTCGCGTACGGATTTGAAGGAGGCGCTGCGTCTGAAGCCGGAGTATCCGGAGGCCAAGACCGTGCTGGCGCAGGTGGAAAGCCGGATTGCGGAGATCGCGGCGGCTGGGATCAAGCCAGCAAGTCCGCCTGCGGTGGCGGCTGCGGAGCCGCCGCCGGCGCCCGCGCCCGCGCCGCGGATTGTGACGCAGGCCCAGACGGCTCCGGCTGAGCCTGCACCGGTAGTGGTGGCGGCGGGGCCGGTAACGGTGACGGCTCCGGTGACGGTGGCGAAGGTGGTGGAGCCGCGTGAACCGAAAGCGGCTCCACCGGTCGATCCGGCGCCACCACCAACTCCAAAGTCTGTACCGGCGGTTCCGCCGGCACCTGCGACCGTGTCGCCGAAGAAGGTGGTGCCAGCGCGCAAGGACACGCGGGAGGCTGCCGCGCTGCACAAGAGGGGTCGCGCGCAACTGGAGGCTGGTGAGTTCAAGAAGGCCGCGGGGACCTTGTCGGAAGCGATTCAGGCGGACAACACGAATCCGATGATCTGGAATGCGCGGAGCTTCGCGCATTTGAGGTTGAAGGAGTACGCCAAGGCCATCTCGGATGCAACGCAGGCAATTGAATTGAATCCGAAGTACGGCAATGCGTATCGCAACCGGTCCGTGGCGCGGCGGTTGCGAGGCGATACGGCGGGTGCGGCGGAGGATGCCGAGCGGGCCAAGCGATTCGAATAAGCCGTCCCAGGCCGTTGGCGCGTGGGCTCAGGGTGACTTACAATGCTTGTGAATCCATGCGCTTTGTCACGTTCCTCAACCCCCAGGGCGCGCCTGAACCAGGCGTTGTCTCCAACGATCATGTTATCGGCCTGCACGGAGCAGGTTTCGGGTCAATTCTTGATATTCTTGGCGGCGGCGCGGATGCCCTTGCCAAGGTGAGCCAGTGGGTGGCTGCGCCCGGCGAGTCCTCGGTGCATCCGCTGGTAAGCACGAAACTGCTTGCGCCCATCCCGCGGCCGCCGAAGATCATCTGCGTTGGTCTGAACTACCGGGACCATGCCGAAGAATCGAATATGCCGATTCCGGAGCGGCCGACGATTTTCTCGAAGTTTTCCAACACGGTGATTGCGCCGGGCGAGAACATCGTGTTGCCGAAGAATTCGGAGAAGCCGGATTACGAAGCCGAGTTCGGCTTGGTGATCGGCAAGGGCGGACGGCACATCAAAGGTGAGAACTGGAAGGATGTGGTGTTCGGGTACACGAACGTGCATGACGTGAGTGCCCGTGACTTCCAGTTGGCCACCAGCCAGTGGCTGATGGGCAAGACGTTCGATACGTTCTGCCCGGTGGGCCCGTACGTGGTGACGGCCGATGAGATTGCCGACCCGCACAACCTGCGCGTCACCTGCACGATTAACGGCGAGGTTCTGCAGGACGGCAATACCAAGCACCTCATCTTCAACATCCCGACCCTGATTGAGTATCTGTCGAGCGTGTTCACGCTGGAGCCTGGCGACATCATCTCGACGGGCACGCCCGCGGGCGTTGGGTTTGGCCGCAAGCCGCCTCGTTGGTTGAAGGCCGGCGACACGGTGACGATCGAGTGTGAAGGGCTGGGCCAGTTGACCAACCCGGTTGTTCTGGAGCAGTAACTAGGCGGCAACCGCGCCGGTCAGGAGGCGATTCGCCAACGGGAAGAGGACGTTGTCTTCTTTCCAGATGTGTGCCCGGAGCAGTTCGGTATATTCCGTCGCGGCCGTGAATACGGCGGCCGCGGCGGCCTCATCCCCACCTTTGGCGGCGTCGAGATTCTCGCGGATGCGCCGCATACAATCGCGCCCCAGATCATGTTCATGCAGCATCACGGCAATGGGTCCGTGCTCCACCGGGACGCCCGCCTGCACCAGTGCTGGGAAGAGGATTGTCTCTTCGCGGTGGTGGTGTTCGCCATCAGCGAAGTCCTTGACAAAAGAGATCATCTCTTCGAAGAAGGCGGTGGGGAACGGGGACCAGGGGCCGCGAGCGACGCGGTCGACTTCATCTAACTTCGCCTCGATGCGGCGGTGATCGGCATAGAGAGCATCGACGAGTTGGGACATGGAAAGCTACCTCCACAGCCAGGATGCGGCCGGATGGGGTGGGCGCGCAGTGACCGGAGTCACGATTGTGGGCGGGGTGATTGATATATGTTCACGATATAGTGGAGGGAGGATGCCCTCTATATTGATCCAGGTGGACGAACAATTGTTGGAGGCCTTGAATAAGGTCGCTCCCGCAACGAGCCGAAAGCGGGCTGAGTTCATCCGGCAAGCCGTTCGCGCCGCCATTCGCAGGCGCGAATACGAGTTGATCCGGGAGGCGTATCTGAAACAGCCGGATTCCGGCGAGGCGGATGATTGGTCAAACGCCGAGGCGTGGAAACCGTGAAGCAGTACGAGATTTGGTGGGCGGATCTCCCAAAGCCTGCAGGACGCCGCCCCGTCCTGCTACTCAGCCGCAACGGCGCCTACGGGCTGCTGACCAAGTTCATAGCGGCTGAGATTACGACCACGATCCGGAACATACCCATCGAGGTATCGCTTGGGGCGGCAGATGGCTTTCCGCAGCCGTGTGTCGTCAACTGCGATAATCTGCGCACGATCTCGCGGGAGCATTTGGCGGAGAAGATCGCGAAGCTCCCGCCGAAGAGGGTTCCCGAAGTCAAGCGTGCAGTGGGGTACGCGCTGGAGTGGGAGGAGTTGATCGAGGCCGACTGATTCTGCATGGCCAGCTACCGCGGGGGCCGCGCGTCTGCTTCTCTGATACTCGGGCAGTCTCGCGCTACTGGCGCCTCTTGTCGAGTTGATTTGTTGCGAAGTCAGTTCGACAGCCTGGCCCAGCCGTGCGCCGTCAATACGGGCGTTTTCAAGATCAGTTCCTCGGAATGAGGCGAATTCGAAGTCGCATCCCTCCAGATTCGCTCCGGCAAGTGTCGTGAAGCCAAAGTAGAAAAAGCTGGCACGTGCACGGGCGAGGTTGCTGAAGCGCAGGTCGCAACCGATAAATGTCGTAAGACAACGCTCGTCCCGAAAAGTCCACTCCAGGCATCGGACGCCCCGAGGGAAACTGCGTCCAGCCAGAAGCATTGATACGCGCGATGTAGTTGCGGAAGTAGGTCCGGTTTCGTCCGGACGGGCTGAAAAGCACAACCTTTTCCTCAACCCCAACAACCTCGGTTTGATACGAGCGCGCTCCCATCCCAGTTTGTCCAGTCTTTCGTCCAGCCCCCCTCCAAAGCCAGGAAGAAGTCGCATAGAGCGTTCAGCCGAAATCAGCCATCTTGGAATGGGTTAAGATCTTTCCCCTCCTCATTCTCAGACTGGTTGCCGGTGAGTTTCTCTAACTGTGAGCCGTACAGTGGCATTGCGTGGCGATACCAGTTGGAGCGCCCTGCGGGCGGCTTTTCGCATTGGATGGCCCAAGGCCTCCGCTCAGAGGCATCACCAAAGAAATGGGCCACGGCGCTGAGGGCAAACACACGAATCCCCCGGCACGGTAACGCACCGGGGGACGTTTTTAGCCGATTTCTCCGGAGCCAGCCCCGTCGCATCGGCCTTGGGCATCCACACAGGTGCTATGGAGTGTTAGGAAACGCCAGGCTATTGCGTTTCCTTCCGCCGTGTGGCCAAGCCGCGTAACCACGTCAGGAACGCGCGCTCGGCGGGGGTGGCGTGGTGGTTGCGGACGCGGGCATAGCCGATGCGGCGTTCGCCTGGGGGATGGAGGGGCAGCAGCGCGCAATCGGCGGCGTGGGAGGCTGCCATCGCGGGGATGATGCCGATGCCGAATCCACCGGCGGCCAGGGAGATGATCGTAGTGAGGTGGTCGCTCTCGAAGCGTCCGCTGAGGATCACGCGGGCTTTCTGGCAGACGCTGAGGACATCCTGACGGAAGCAGTGTCCCTCGCGTAGGAGCAGGGCATCCTCACCGCCGATTTCCTGGAGGCGGGCCTGGGGCTTGCGGGCCAGCGCGTGTTGTTTGGAGACGGCCAGGAGCAGGGGTTCGCGGAGGATCTCGCTGACGACGATCTCAGGCTTCTTGATGGGGAGCGCGAGGACCGCCAGTTGGATTTCACCGTCCTGTAGGCGTTCCAGGAGGCGCGCGGTGAGGTGCTCGTGCAATTGCAGGTCAACCTCCGGGAACCTCACGAGGAAGTCGGCGAGGTGGGGCGCTAGCAGGTATGGCGTAATGGTGGGGATACAGCCGACGACGAGCTTGCCGCCGGGCTGTGTGCCAGACTCGGCGCGGCCGATGCGGCGGACCTGCGCGACCTCGCGTAACACCTGTTGGGCGTGGGGCAGCAAGCGCTCACCGGCTTCGGTGAGGCGGACGGTGCGGCCAAGGCGTTCGAGGAGCGGGGTACCAAGTTCCTCTTCGAGGCGGCGGATGCCTTCGGAAAGGGAAGGTTGGGTGACGCCCTCGCTTTCGGCGGCCCGGGTGAAGCTGCCGGCGCGGGCCACGGCGGCAAAGTAGCGTAGTTGGTAGAGCTCCACACCCTTGCTTATACCGCAGATCCATAGGCGGCGCCTATGGGAGGCATAGCGGGCCGGCTCTTCCCATCCGCCCCGCCGCCCCGCTATCCTCTAAACATGATTCAGATTGGACAGCCGTTCCCCTCGTTCTCGCTCACCGCCACCGTGAGCCTTGATAAGAACAAAGCCTTTGCCACGATCACCGATAAAGATTATGCCGGTAAGTGGAAGGTCATCTTTTTCTGGCCGAAGGATTTCACGTTTGTGTGCCCGACGGAAATCGCCGCTTTCGGCAAGCTGAACAAGGAATTCGCCGACCGTGATGCGCAGGTGCTGGGCGCCAGCGTGGACTCGGAGTTCGTGCACCTGGCCTGGCGCAACAATCACCCGGACCTGAAGGATCTCCCGTTCCCGATGCTGGCCGATATCAAGCGTGAGCTGAGCCAGGCGTGCGGCATTCTGGACCCGGGCGCTGGTGTTTCGCAACGCGCCACGTTCGTGGTGGATCCGGATGGGATCACCCGCTTCATCTACGTCACGGATCTGAGCGTCGGCCGCAACCCGGAAGAGGTGCTCCGCGTGTTGGACGCGCTGCAGACCGATGAGCTGTGCCCGTGCAACTGGCAGAAGGGCCAGGACACGCTCCACGTTTAAGGATTGGAAAGGAAGAAAGCAGCACCATCATGACTCTGGAACAATTGGCCGACTCCCTTCCCGGATACGCCAAAGATCTCAAGCTGAATCTGTCCAGCGTGCTCCGGCAAACCGAGCTGACACCGGGACAGTTGTGGGGGACGGCGGTGTCCTGCGCGCTGGCGGCGAAGAACCCCGCGTTGTTGGATGCCGTCACCGCGGAAGCCGCCAAGCATGTGAGTGAGCAGGTGATCGAAGGAGCCCGCACAGCTGCTTCCATCATGGCCATGAACAATGTGTGGTACCGCTTTCATCACCTTACCGGCAATGAGCGTTTTGCCACCATGCCGGCCCGTCTGCGGATGAACGGCCTGCGGACGCACGGCTGCGACGCCGCGGAGTTCGAGTTGTGGTGCCTGGCCGTTTCGGCCATCAATGGCTGCAATAAGTGCGTCGCGGCGCATGAGAACGTGGTGCGCGAGAAGGGCGTCAGCGACGACCAGGTTGCTGCCGCGGTGCGGATCGCCTCGGTTGTGCAGGCGATTGGCACGGTTCTCGCTACGGCGCCGGCTCCTGTGGCCGCGATGGCCTAAGCTGGTTTCATTTTTCTCCTCAATCGTGCGACCTACGGCCCGGGGCGCCCTCGTTCCCGGGCCATCTTTTTTGTGCGCGCTTGGCGTACTTTTAGATAGTCGAACGAAATCTTCGAAACTTTCGATTTACGAGCTTCGCTGGTTTGCGTTACATTCATGTTCAGTATCGTCTGTAACTGTCTCAAGGGGTTACCATGTTTCTACGCTACTTGTGTGCGCTCGGGTGCGCGCTGTTGCTGAATGTTTCGCTGCTGCCCGGCCAGGTTACTACGGGCACGATTCTGGGTACCGTTTCCGATACTTCCGGCGCCGCGATCAGCGGCGCGGAAGTCACCATCACCGAGATCAACAAGAATACGGTGACAAAGTCGACCACCGACGAGAGCGGGAACTATAACGTTCCGTTTCTGGTTCCCGGGGTCTACAGCGTCAGTGTCGAGAAGGAAGGCTTCAAGAAGGGGCTGGTCCAGAATCTGCCGCTGGAAGTGGACCAGAAGGCTCGAACGGACTTTCAACTCGCCGTGGGCAACGTGAGCGAGACGATTGAAGTGACGGCGGCGGCGCCGCTGGTGCGGTCCGAATCGGCGGAGTTGGGGGAAGTGATCGGGACGCGCGCGGTGCGGGAACTCCCGTTGAATGGCCGCAACTTCGCGCAGTTGGTGTATCTGAACCCGGGCGTGACGCCAGGGCAGGCGGGGGAGAACCTGTCGGGGGCCTCGACCTTCAATCCGCGAGGTCCGTCGAACTTCAACGCCCTGGGCAGTCGTGCGAACACGAACGCCTGGCTCGTGGACGGTATCGACAACAACGAATTTACGTTCAACACGGTGATGGTGGCGCCGACGGTGGAGTCGGTGCGCGAGTTTAAGACGCTGACGGGCGTTTTCTCGGCGGAGTTTGGACGCGGCGCCGGTGTGGTGTCGGTGTCGACGCAGTCGGGGTCGAATGATTTTCACGGGAACGTTTTCGAGTTCCACCGCAACCATGTGCTGGATGCGCGGAACGTGTTCGCGCCAGCGAACCAGCGCAAGCCGGTGTTCCGGCAGAATCAGTTCGGGGTGGCGATTGGCGGTCCAGTGATCATTCCGAAACTGTATAACGGCAAGAACCGCACGTTCTTCTTCTTCGACTACGCGGGGCTGCGGTCCGGGCGCGGGATTGCGACGGTGAACACGGTACCGACGGCGCAGACGCGAGTTGGGGACTTCTCGCAACTGCTGCGGGACGCGAATCTGCAGATCTTCGATCCGCTGACGACGCGCACGGTGGACGGGCGGACGATTCGAGATCCGTATCCGAACAACATCATGCCCGCTGCCGCGATCAACCCGGTGGGGCGGAATGTGGCGAGCATCTACCCGCTGCCGAATGCGCCCGGGCGCAACAACGGGCTGTTCGACAACTACATTTCTGTGCCGAACCGGGAAGTAGCGGACAACGTGTATACGGGCCGCATTGACCAGACGATCAGCACGAAGGACAGCCTGTTTTTCCGCTACACGTACAACGCTTACAATCTGACGGCGCCGCAGGGGCAGGCGAACTGCTGTCTGCCGACTCCGGCCGATGCGGCGTCGCGCTTCACGCTGGGGCCATTCGTAGCGGGCCTGCAGGACACGACGCTGACGACGCAGGGAGCGGCGTTCAACTGGACGCATGTGTTCAAGCCGAATCTGCTGCATGAGTTTCGCGCCGGCTTTGCGCGGACGAATCCGTTGACGACGCAGCAGGACATTGGGATCAACGCGGCGACATCGCTGGGGATTCGGAACATCAACCTGAACCGCCAGTCGTCCGGTATCCCGACGATCAACGTTACCGACATCACGGGGTTGTCGGGCGGTCCGGCGTTCCTGCCGGTGAATCCGCTGCAGACGCACTACCAGTTGGACAGTGCGTGGAACTGGACGATCGGCAAGCAGACGCTGAAGTTTGGCTGGCACATTGTGCAGCGGCGGGCGCAGCCGTTTGTGAATGAAGCCGTGCGCGGCAACATGAACTTTACGCGGGCGTTCACGAACAACCCGCAAAGCCCGGCCACGAGCGGCTTCGGGCTGGCGACGCTGTTGACCGGGTTTATGAACAGTGGTGCGCGATCGGGCGTGTTTGAGCCGTTCTACCTGAATATTTGGGAGAACTCGTTCTACTTCCAGGACGACATCAAAGTGAGCCGCCGCTTCACGCTGAACCTGGGCGTTCGTCATGAGGTGTTCCGGCCGGAGACCGAGGTGCGGAACCGGCTGCCCAACTTTGATCTTGCCGGGCGGCGTATGATTTACGCGGGCGAAGACGGGGTTAGCCCGTCGGCCGGTAAGGTTACGAACTGGCGCAATTTCGGACCGCGTATCGGCATGGCCTATGACATCACGGGCAGCGGCAAGACGATCTTCCGGGCTGGCTATAGCCTGGTGTACTTCCCGGATCCGGTGACGGCGAACGGGCAGATCGGGTTGAATGTACCGCTGTTCTTCACGCAGTCGCTGGCATTCCCGGACTTCCCGACGTCGATGTCGGGGGTTGCGACGATCGACAATCCGTTCCCGCTGCCGCAGGCGGTGAAGCCGCGGACGGCGGCCGAGATCAATGCGCTGAGCCCGGCGCCGCGATTGAACGGGCATTCGCTGGAGAATCGCACGCCGTACATGCAGACGTGGACGGCGAACCTGCAGCGGCAGATTACGCAGTCTTTGATGATCGAGGCGGATTACGCGGGTTCCACGGGGATGAACCTGGCGTTCTCGTATAACCCGAATGAAGTGCAGCCGGGGCCGGGGGCGCTGGCACCGCGGCGTTTGATCCAGCCGTTGAACAACATTCCGAATGTCTTCTATGTTGATTGGCGCGGGCGGTCGTCGTTCCACTCGCTGCAGTTGAAGGCGACCAAGCGGTATGAGAACGGCCTGCAGTTCTTGGCGGCGTACACGTGGGGCAAGTCGCTGGACTATACGGGCTCAGTGGGTTCGGGCGGCGGTGCGTCGGGCGGTCCGCAGACGGTGACATGTTTGGACTGCAACCGCGGGCCGTCGGGCTTTGACGTGCGGCATCGCGCGGTGATCAGCTATGTGTGGGATCTGCCGTTCGGCAAGGGGTCGAAGCGGCCGAGCAGCAACAAGCTGGTGAACAACGTGGTGGGCGGCTGGCAGATGAGCGGCATCACGACGTTGACGACGGGGCGGCCGTTCACGATGGGTCTGGCGGCCGGTGTGAACAATGGCGCGCCGAGCTGGCCGAACCGCACCTGCAACGGCAAGCTGGACAATCCTACGCCGGACCGCTGGTATGATCCGGGCTGCTTTGCGGCACCGCCTGCGTTCACGTATGGCAATGCGGGTCGCGGCATTCTGTATTCGCCGGGTAACGTTAACTTCGACACGTCGTTTGTGAAGAACAACCGTTTCGGTCCGGATAACCGGCTGAACGCGCAGTTCCGCTTCGAAGCCTACAATCTGTTCAACACTCCGTATTTCGGCTTCCCGAACGCGAGCATCGGCTCGCCCACGGCGGGGCGCATCACGTCGACTGTGGGTGAGAACCGAAGCTTGCAGTTAGCGTTGAAGTTGGAATTTTAGAAACCTGGTTGACGAGCCTGCGTTGCTTTTTGAGCGCAGGGTTTCATGAAAGAACGATGCGGAGGGCGAGGGTACAATTAGAGATCGCCCTCCGCATGAAGATCGCTACTTGGAACATCAACTCCGTCCGCCGCCGCCTGCCCTTGGTGCTGGACTGGCTGGCCCTGCATAAGCCGGATGTCTTGTGCCTGCAGGAGACCAAAGTGCAGGATCATGAGTTCCCGATTCTGGCGTTTGAGGCGGCGGGATATCATGCGACGTTTCGCGGCGAGAAGAGCTATAACGGGGTGGCGACGGTAAGCCTGACGAAGCCGGAGTTCGTGCGGCACGGGATGACGGAGGGGCCGGACAGCGAAGACACCCGCATGCTGCACACGGTGATCAACGGGGTGCCGATTCTGAACACGTATGTGCCGCAGGGCTTCAAGATCACGTCAGAGAAGTACACGTACAAGCTGGAGTGGTTCTGGCGCATCCGGCGTTATTTTCAGGAGCACCTGGATCCGCTGCAGCCGGCGATCTGGACGGGCGATCTGAACGTGGCCCCGCAGCCCATGGATGTCTATCATGCGGACAAGCGCGTGAATGACCCGGATTTTCATATTGACGCGCGTGAGGCGTTTGAGAACGCGCGGGCGTGGGGTTTTGTGGATCTGTTCCGGCAGTTGCACCCGGACCGCGTGCAGTACACGTATTGGGATTACTTCCGCAACGCGTTTGATCATAACTGGGGCTGGCGCATTGATCACATTCTGGCGACGCCGGCGTTAGCGGCGCGGTGCAAAGCGATCGATGTAGACCTGGAGCCGCGGCGTGCCGGCGGCGCATCGGATCATACGGTACTATGGGCGGAGTTCAACGACTGAACTCCGCTCTATGACGAGACGCCACTTCCTAACCACCACCGCTGCCGCAGTTGCTGCCCCGGCCATTCACGTAAGCGCTCAGAAGCGCCGGCCGCCAAACGTGCTGTTCATTGTCTCGGACGACCTATCTCCGACGGCGCTGGGCTGCTATGGGCATAAGCTGGTGCAATCGCCGAACGTGGACCGGCTGGCGCGGCAGGGCACACGGTTTGACCGAGCTTACTGCCAGTATGCGCTCTGCGCCCCATCGCGGGCGAGCTTTCTGACCGGCTTGCGTCCGGATACGAACCGTGTGTTGTCGAACGGGCCGGATTTCCGCGACTTCATTCCTGACACGGTCACGTTGCCACAGCTTTTCAAGAACAACGGCTACACCGCGATTCGAGAAGGCAAGATGTATCACATGGGCGTGCCGGGTACGGTGGGCACGAACCGGTGGCAGGACCCTAAGAGCTGGAGTCACGACGGCAGTCCGCAGGGCAAGGAGCAGAACTCGAAAGGCGAGGGCAAAAATCTCACGCCGCATATCGGACAGGGCGTGGCGATGCATTATGTATCTACGCCGGACCCTTCCGAGCAGGCAGACTTTGACGCCGCTAACCGTGCCATCGCGCATCTGGAGAAGCATCGGGATGATCCGTTCTTTTTGGGGTTGGGATTTGTGCGGCCGCACGTGCCGTTCGTCGCCCCGAGCCGGTTTTTCGATCTGTATCCTCTGTCGAAGATTCAGCCGTTCGTGAACCCGCCGGATGATCTGAACGACATTCCGGCGCTGGTGTTGAAGACGCTAGTCAACAACGTGAACAACATGCGGATGAACGAAGACCAGGTGCGGGAAGCGTTGCGTGGCTACTTCGCCGCGATTTCCTTCATGGACGACCAGTTGGGGCGTGTGCTGCAGGCATTGGACCGGCTGGGGCTGCGGGAGAACACGATTGTGACGTTCCAAAGCGATCACGGGTGGCATCTGGGCGAGCACACGTTCTGGCAGAAGCGCAGCCTGATGGAGCAATCGGCGAAGGTGCCGCTGATCATTTCGGCTCCAGGAAAGAAGCGCGGGCAGACGACGCGGTCTTTGACGGAGTTGGTGGATCTTTATCCGACGCTGGCGGAGTTGGCGGGCGTGCCGCTGGCGCATTCGGTGCACGGCAAGTCGCTGGTGCCGCTGTTGAATAACGCGAAGGCGGCGCACAAGACAGAGGCGCACACGCAGTTGAACGCGGGCCCCACTCTGGGCCGTGCGGTGCGGACGGACCGCTATCGCTTTATCCAGTGGAAGTCGAACGGCGAGACGTTCGAGGAACTCTACGACCACGCCAAGGATCCGCAGGAGTTCACGAATCTGGCAGCAAAGCCGGAAGCGAAGGCGGAGTTGGAGCGGCATCGGGCTCTGCTGCCGAAGGGGTGACGGCGGGTTATTTCCGCAGAATCTTGTCCATGGCCTTGCCTTTGGCCAGTTCATCGATGAGTTTGTCGAGGTAGCGGATCTGTTGCATGAGCTTGTCCTCGATTTCTTCGACGCGATAGCCGCAGATGACTCCGGTGATTTTGGAGACGTTCGGATGGATGCGTGGAGCCTGTGCGAAGAAGGTCTCGAAGTCGACTTTGCTGTCGATTTGGTGTTGTAGGGCAAGTTCGTCGTAGCCGGTGAGCCAGTGGATGATGGCGTGGACCTCCTGCCTGGTGCGGCCCTTCTTTTCGGCCTTGGCGATGTAGTGCGGGTAGACGCTGGCAAACGTCATTCTGAATACTCGGGTGTTATTCATGGAGTGGTTGATTCTCTCCAGTATGGCGGGTGGGCGATGGGGGAGGCGTTGACGTGAAGAAGCGGGCGAAGGTGGTGGAAGAGCAGATGCCGGACCGGCAGAGCTATGCGAGGCTACTGGCGGTAATCAAGGCGCGGATCCAATCGGCGCAGGTTCGGGCGGCGGTTGCCGTGAACCAGGAGTTTGTTCTGCTGTACTGGGGGATCGGGAAGGAGATACTGGCGCGGCAGGAGGCGGAGGGGTGGGGGACGAAGGTGATTGAACGGCTGGCGATGGATCTTGGTGCCTCGTTCCCGCAGATGAAGGGGCTATCGCCGCGGAACCTGAAGTATATGAGGGCATTTGCTGAGGCATGGCCGGAGGAGGCGATTGTGCAACAGGCTGTTGCACAAATTCCCTGGGGGCATAACGTGCGGCTTCTGGACTTGGTCAAGGACCGTGACGAACGCCTGTGGTATGCCAGGGCCGCGATCGAACACGGCTGGAGCCGGAACGTTCTCGTTATCCAGATTGAGGCCGGGCTCTATCGCCGTCAAGGGAAGGCGATCACGAACTTCACCAAGGCGCTGCCGGCTCCGCAGTCCGACCTGGCGCAGCAACTGCTGAAAGATCCGTACAACTTTGACTTCCTGACGCTGTCCGAGGAGGCTGATGAGCGGGAGATCGAAGCCGGGTTGGTGGAGCATATTCAGAAGTTCCTGCTGGAGTTGGGGACGGGGTTTGCGTTCGTGGGCCGCCAGTACCCGCTTGAGATCGCCGGCGAGGACTACCGCCTGGATCTGCTCTTCTATCACATCAAACTGCGATGCTTCGTCATCATCGATCTGAAGGCAGGGCCCTTCAAGCCGGAGTATGCGGGCAAGATGAACTTCTACCTGGCCGCTGTGGATGACATGCTGAAGCATCCGAGCGACAACGCCAGCATTGGGCTGATCCTGTGCAAGAGCAAGAAGGAGTTGGTGGTGGAGTACTCTCTGCGGAACACGGCGGCGCCGATGGGTATTGCGGCGTTCCGTCATCTGGAGCAACTGCCGGCGGATTTGAAGGGGAGCTTGCCGAGCATTGAACAGATTGAGGCGGAGTTGGGCGGCAGCAAGTGATGGCCCCCGAGTCCCCGGCACCCGACGGCCACCGCGAAGGCTGCGCGCGAATTCGCGAGAAACTCGCACGCCTGCGCAAGCTCAATCCTGCCCAACGCTGCGAACTGGGGCGTCGCCTCACCGAAGCCGATCTCACCGCTATCGAACGCCGCCTCCACATCACTCTGCCAGCCGATTACCGTGCCTTTCTGATGCAGGTGGGGCATGGTGGTGCTGGTCCGTGCTACGGGCTATTCACTCTCGAGGACGATGACGAGGAGAACATCACCAGCGTTGGACAACTTCGGAAACCGTTTCGGTGGACCGCCGCTACTAACCCTATTGACTGGCCCAATCCCTGCGATCAGGAAGACGTCTGGTGCAGCGATGACGATGATCCCGAGAATCCTCTGCCCATCCTCGAAGTTCCGGGCGCCTTATACATCTGCAACTACGGCTGTGCCATCCGCTTGTTTCTGGTCTGTAACGGGCAGAGCTATGGAGAAGTGTGGATCGATCGCCAGTCTGAGAATCGAGGTCTTCAGCCGGTGTGCGATGCCCAAGGCCGTAAGCTGACGTTCCTGGAATGGTACGAACGCTGGCTGGATGATGCCATCCTCGAAGTCACTGAGCCGCGGCAGGCCGCCTGGAAACGCTGGCGCGAGGCTTGAGTAGCACCTCTCGCCCTTATACACTCAAGCCATGGCCATCACCCGCCGTGCCTTTCACGCGGTCTCCGCTACTGCGCTTTCCTACCAACGCATCCTTGGTGCCAACGACCGGATTGGTCTAGGGCTTATCGGCTGCGGACAGCGCGGCATCCGGGCTCTTGAGAAGGAAGCCCTGTCGCACCGGGAAGCGACGAATATCGACTTTATCGCTGTCTGTGACATTTGGAAGCAGCACGCCGAAGAGGCCGCGGAGTTCGCCAAGCAGGCGCAGGGTACCGCGCCGCGTACGATGCGGGCCTATCGCGAGTTGCTGGCATCGAAAGACATCGATGCGGTACTCATTGCGACGCCGGATCACCAACACGCCACCATGCTGACGGATGCCGTACGCGCCGGAAAGGACGCGTATTGCGAGAAGCCGCTGGCGATGGAGATGAAGGAACTGCTGACGTGCGTGGATACGGTGAAGAAGTCCGATCGCGTGGTGCAGATGGGCACGCAGATCCGCAGTCTCCCGAGTTCGATGGCCGCAAAGGCGTTTGTCGCCCAGGGAGGATTAGGGAAGATCTTCAAGGTGGAGCAGTCGCGCAACGGGCTGAAGCCTTACTGGCATGCCTATGGCAAGCGCACGCTGAGCGCGGAGGATACCGATTGGAAGGCATTCCTGTTCAACCGCAAGGATCGCCCGTTCGATGCCGAGCAGCATGCGGGGTGGTTCGGGTACCGCGACTTTTCTCGGGGCGCGCACGCGAATCTCGCGGTGCACTTTTTCGATCTGCTGCACCATATCACGGGTGTGTCGATTCCGAAGCGGGCGATGACGATGGGGGGCTTCTATCGTTTCAAGGACAACTATACGGCGCCGGACTCGATTGAGACGATTCTGGATTACGACGACTTTCTGGTGCGCTACTCGAGTGCGTTCGGCACGAGCGCCGGCAATTACCTCAAGTTCTTCGGTACCAAGGGGACGCTTGACGCAGCAACTTGGAATGGGAAGCCCTTCCCGATTATTCGCGAAGGGGCGGAGGACCCGGTGCCGGAGGGTACCACGATTCCGGTGATGGAGAGCGATCCGCACATGCTGAACTTTCTGAAGTGCCTGCGCACGCGGCAGCAGCCGAATGCGCCGATAGACGCGGGTTATGCGCATTCGATTGCGGTAATCCTGTCGGATGAGAGTTACATACGCGGTCGGCGGATGGTGTTCGATCCGGTGAAGCGGCAGGTGCGGGAAGGCTAACAAGAGGGACACATGAAACGCACCGCTGTGGAGTGGTTTGTCGAGGGATTGCAGAAGCGCGGCACGAAGTTCATCGCCACGCTCTGCGGGCACGGGCTGGACCCGCTGTTCGATGCCGCCCACCGGGCTGGTCTGCGGCTGGTGGACGTACGCAATGAGCAGACCGCCGGCTATATCGCCGAGTGTTACGGGCGGCTGACGCGCACGCCTGGCGTTTGCGCGTCGTCGAGCGGCGTGGCCGTACCGAACGCGATGACGGGGTTGATGAATGCCTGGTTCGACCAGGCGCCCATGCTGTATATCAGCGGGTCGGCGAACCTCACGACGCTGGGGATGGGCTGCTTTCAGGATTGTGATCAGGCGGGGTTGGTTGCCCCAATCGCGAAGTATTCCAAGTTAGTCGATACGCCGCAGCGCATCGTGCACATGCTGGACCAGGCCTGGCAGGCGGCGCTGGCCGCGCCTTGCGGTCCCGTGCATCTGAACCTGCCAATGGATGTGCAGCGGACACCGGTGGAGGAAGAGGATCTGGTTCGAGGGCTCGCCTTCCCTGAGGTTGCCGGGGCAAATGAGCAGGCGGTAGATGAAGCGGTGGAGGCGCTGCGGCGTTCCAGGCGTCCGCTGATCATCGCCGGCAGCGGGGTTTACTACCAGCCCAGGGAAGCGCGCAGCCTGCTGACCGTTGCCAGCCGTTTCTGTATTCCGGTGCAGACGCCCATTTGGGATCGCGGGATCGCCGACCAGCACACCGATATCTTCCTGGGCGTGGCCGGGGCCCTGAGTTCCGATCCCGATCTGATGGCGAAGGCCGACTGCGTCATTTTGGCGGGGGCGGCGGTGGATTACCGGGTGGGATATCTGCGTACAAGGGCGAAGGTCCTGCGCCTCGATAACGGATGGTACGAGGTGCCGGGCAAGCTCTCGATGGAAGGCGTTCTCCCGTACACCGATTGGCTGAGCGAAGCGCGGACGCTGCGTACCGAATTCAGCGGGGAGATCGAAAGCCTGGCGAACCGGCAGCGGCAGGCTGGCCGCACGCACGCCATTGACCTGATTCTGACGCTGAAACATCATCTGCCGCAAGAGGCCACGCTGGTGATTGATGGCGGCAGCATCGGCCAGTGGGCCCATCATCTGTTGACCGAGCATCGCTATCCGGGCTACTGGCTGACTTGCGGACGTAGCGGGGTGGTGGGGTACGGGTTGGGGGGCGCGATGGCGGCTCGTTTGGCGAATCCGGAGCGGCCGGTGGTGCTGCTATCGGGCGATGGTGCCTTCACGTTCACGGTAGCGGAGTTGGAATGCGCGGTACGGAATAACCTGCCATTTGTGGCCATTGTCGCCGATGACCAATGCTGGGGCATCACGCACTCGGGGCATATGCGGCAGTTCGGGCAGGGCCTGGCGACGCAACTCGGGCGAATCGACTTCATGGGGCTGGCGCATTCGCTGGGGGCGCAGGGTGTCACGGCGACGGCGCCGGAGGACATTGCGCCGTTGTTGCAGCAGGCGCTGGCGGCCAATACGGTGACGCTGCTCCACGTTCCCATCAGCGGCGGAAACCCGAATCTGGCGTGAAGCTTGCTTCGTGAGATGGCGCGCCAGTTTGGTATCGATGCGGTTGAACTGATGGCCGCCGAGGGCGTTCGCATAGATCTTCGACTCGAGTTTTGCCGGCGGCTTTGAGCGCATCAATGAGGCGGCGCACCTCCAGGACATTCACATCCTCATCGTTGGTGAGCAGGGGTGTTGCAAGCTTCGCGGCATGGGTGTAGGGGGAGCGGCGCAGGTATTCGCCAATGTCTTCGTCGACGGTTTTGCCGATGTGGCTGCAGGCGGAAAAGATGTGGCTCCAGCCGAGGATACCGACCTTTTTCGGGTCGAGGAAGGAGTATCTTTCGAGCATCCACTCGCGGGAGGCGAATACGTCGTCATTCTTGGTGCCGCCATAGTCGATGGCATCGTAGTAGCCGCGGTTATAGCCCGTGCTGCCGCGATACTCCGGCGCGACGATGACGTAGCCCTGGGTGATGAGTTCGCGGACGATGCCGGCGGAGTTGCCGGATCCGCCGCTTTTGAAGTCGGAGTGCACGCCGCCATGCACGTACACCAGCAAGGGATGCTTCTTCGACTTGTCGAGAGTTCTTGGTATGAACGTGCAGGCATAGACGATCATCGGATCCAGCGTGCCTGGTGCTGTCTTATACGGGACATAGTGCCGCGGCTTGCTCGTATAGACGACCTTATCCACGTCAGCGATGTCACCGCGAAGGGGCGGCGGGTACGGCTGTCTGCGCCCACAGCCCCACTGAAACACTGAGAGCCAGAAAGAGGATTCGGATCATAGGGCTTAGTGTAGACTGTCAGCATGGTTCTGGTCCCCCTCCTGTTCACGGTGTGTCTGGCGGCCCAGGACCGCACGTACGAGACACGCATTCAGCCGCTGCTGGCGAAGTATTGCTACAACTGCCACAACAATAAGACCGCGACGGGCAACGTGAATCTGGAGTCTTTGAAGCCTGGCGATGGCAGCAAAACAAAGGTTTGGGAACATGTCGCGGACCGTGTCGCGGGCAATCGGATGCCGCCGCCCGGGGCACCTGCGCCGAGCTTCGCGGAACGTAAAGCCATCGAAGCCTGGGTGGCGTCCCTTCCGGGCGTTACGGGGAAGGTGCCGACGGCCGGCCGTGTCACGGCACGGCGGCTGAATCGGGCGGAATACAACAACACCATCCGTGACCTGCTGGGCTTCGACATCCGGCCGGCCGATACGTTTCCAGTCGATGACTCCGGCTATGGTTTCGATAACAACGGCGACGTGCTGTCGTTGTCGCCCATGCTGATGGAGAAGTACCTGGCCAGTGCGCGGCGATTGGCGAAACTCGCTGTGAACGGCGCACCAGTGACGACGCCGTCCATCCTTGCCCACTACCTTGGCAAGCGCTCCGGGGATAACGAGTCGGGGAGTGCGGGTAGTTCGTACCTGCCATACTCGATGCGCGGCGCGCTGTATGGCACCTATGTTTTCCCGGCGGATGCGCAGTATGAGTTTCGCTTCCGTGTGGTGGACCGGCGGCTGGACGAATCGCGTGCTGTTCCAGTGGTGCTGTTTGTTGACGGCCAAAGGGCATTCGATGGGCCGGTGGAAGGCGGACGCAAAGGGAATTATCATCGCGGGGAATATACGGCGCGTGTACCGGTAACGGCTGGCGTGCATACGTTTCGCGTCAGCTTCCCGCATCTGGCGGCGCGCGATCCGCGCAGCAATGTCGCCGCGGACAAGATCCGCAAGCTGTTCGTGGAGTATCTGGATATCGTGGGGCCCTTCGAGCCGCGGCCGCGAACGCTGGCGCTGGCCTGCGGGCACGGCGCGAACGCCCACAATGCCGATTGCCCCCGCAGGATCACCGGCGATCTTTCCAGGCGAGCTTGGCGCCGGGGAGCGACGACGACTGAACTCGACCGCCTCACTACCCTGTTCACGAACACGACTGTCGAGCACGGCACGGAGCTTGTCCTGCAGGCGCTGCTGTCATCTGCAGACTTCCTGTTTCGCTTCGAACGCAGCGGTGGGGATTACGAGTTAGCTTCCCGGCTTTCGTACTTTCTGTGGTCCTCCATGCCGGATGACGAATTGCTGCGGTTGGCCGATGACAAGCAACTCAGCAACCCCGCCATTCTCAAGGGTCAGATTCGCCGCATGCTGGCCGATGCGAAGGCGGATGCGCTCGTGGAGAACTTCGCCGGGCAGTGGCTGGGACTGCGCAGTCTGGCGCGCGCGAAGCCGGATCCAGCGCGCTTTCCAACGGCGGATGACGAGTTGCTGGACGATATGCGGACAGAGACAACAGCTTTCGTGAAGGCTGTATTCCGGGAGGACCGCAACATCAATGACCTGCTGGATGCGCCCTTCACTTATGTGAATGGCCCGCTGGCGCGCCATTACGGCATGGACGGCGTTACCGGAGAAGCCTTCGAGCGAGTCGCCCTTCAAGGCCAGCGCCGAGGGATCCTCACGCAGGCCAGTATTCTCACGGTCTCTTCCTATCCCACGCGGACGTCGCCCGTGATTCGCGGCAAGTGGGTGCTGGAGAACATCCTCGGCGCGCCGCCGCCGCCACCGCCGCCGAATGTGCCGCTGCTTGAAGAGAACAAGATTGACCCTAACGTTTCGTTCCGCAAGCAGTTGGAGCAGCACCGTGCCAACCCCACCTGCGCCGCCTGTCACAACAACATGGACAGCATCGGATTCGGCTTCGAGAACTATGATGCGGTGGGAGCGTGGCGTACGCACGAAGGGCCGAATCCGGTGGATGCTTCCGGCACGCTGCCGGGGGGCAAGACCTTTGGCGGCCCGCTGGATCTGATCGCGATTCTGAAAGGTCAGTCCGACGCCTTCGCTCGTACGTTCACCGAGAAACTGCTGACCTTCGCATTAGGTCGCGGTCTGGAACGGTACGATCGCGACACCGTGGAGGCGATCACGAAGGCTGCCGCCCAGGAGGACTACCGGTTCTCCGCCTTTGTTCACGCCATTGTCAACAGCGGCCCGTTCCGCAACCAGGAGGTATCCCGCAATGCCCGGTAAATCGCTCCCGCGCCGCACCGTCTTGAGAGGACTTGGCACCTGCCTCGCGCTTCCTCTGCTGGAGGCGATGGTGCCGGCCTTTGGCGCGCCGTCGAAGAAGAAGGCGCCGCTGCGGATGGCCTTTGTGTATGTCCCCAATGGCATCATCATGAAGGACTGGACGCCGCAGACCGAAGGTGACGCCGCTCCCTTGCCGGAGAAGCTGCCGCGTATTCTAGAACCCCTCGCCGCCTATCGGGAGCAGATGCTGCTGTTGAGCGGCCTGACGCTGAACGGCGGGCGCGAACTGGGCGATGGGCCTGGCGATCATGCCCGCGCGGCGGCCAGCTATCTTACGGGTGCCCATCCGAAGAAGACTTACGGTGCCGACATGCGCAACGGGATCAGTGTGGATCAGCTTGCGGCGGAGAAGGTGGGCAAGCAGACCAGGCTGGCGTCGCTGGAGTTGGGCTGCGAGGAGGGCATCCTTTCGGGGAACTGCGATAACGGCTATAGCTGCGCCTATTCGAACAGCCTTTCGTGGAGAACGGCGACCTCTCCGTTGCCGCCGGAAGTACGGCCACGCGCGGTTTTCGAACGGCTGTTCGGGGCCGAAGACGCGGATCCCGATCCGGTCAAACGGGCGCAGGCCCAACGGGAGCAGCGGTCGGTCCTCGACTTTGTGCTGGGGCAGGCGAACAGCCTGCGGGCCAGTTTGGGTGCTACGGATCAGCGCAAGCTCGATGAGTATCTGTTCACCGTGCGGGATCTGGAGAAGCGGATTGAGACCGCGGAACGCACTCCGCCATCGGAGGTGAAGCCGCCGTTCACCAAGCCAGGCGACAGCGTGCCGGAGAACTTTTTCGAGCATGCCAAGCTGATGTACGACATGATGGCGGTGGCTTTCCAGGCCGACCTGACGCGCGTGATCACGTTCATGATCGGGCCGGAGGGCAGTAACCGCAACTACCGCGAGATCGGCATTACGGACGCTCATCACGGTCTGACGCATCATTTGGGTGATGCCGCCAAGATTGAGAAGATCGCCCAGATCAACCGCATGCATGTAGAGCAGTTCACGTACTTTCTGAACAAGCTGCGGGCGCAGCAGGAAGACTCCGGCACAATACTGGATAACTCGATGGTGGTTTATGGTGGAGGGCTGAGTGATGGCAACCGGCATGACCATCATGACTTGCCGGTGCTGATTACGGGACGCGGGGCGGGGTCGCTGAAGCCGGGGCGGCATCTGCGCTACGCGAAAGAGACGCCGCTGACGAACCTGTACGTGGCTATGCTGGACCGCATGGGTGTGGACATCGAGAAGCTGGAAGACAGCACGGGCCGGCTGGGCTATCTGTCGATGTAGCCGGCCCGCGCCGCGTATCAGAACACCATGCGCAGGCCCAGTTGGATGCTGCGGGCATCGGTGGATTGCGCGGAGACGACACCGAAGCCTGGGCCGCCGAAGGTGCCGCCGGCTTCCTGAAAGTTGGTGTGGTTCGGCGCGTTCAAGAACTCGCCTCGGAACTGCAGGCGCAAGCCTTCGCGAATGCGGAAGTCGCGCAGCACGCTGAGGTCGAGGTTGAAGATGGTATCGCCACGGACAATGCCAGGGCCGGAGTTGCCGAACCGGGTGGGCGCGGGCTGCGCGAACGCATCGGTATCAAACCAGCGCGTCACCGTCCGCTGGTTCGACGGCAGATTCGGATTGCGGAGAACGTCGGCGCGCTGCCCGCCGGTCGAGAAGGCGAAGGTATTGTTCACCTGGGTGGCGACGCTAAACGGTGGCGCGGACTGCCACATCATCAGCCCGCCCAACGACCAGTCGCCTACCAAGTGGCGCAGCGGGTGATTGGTGAGCCATTTCCTGCCCTTGCCGAACGGCATTTCGTAAACGCCGGACCAGGTCCAGCGGTGGCGGATGTCGTTGCCGGAGGGCCCCCAATCCAGCCGCCGGTTGTAGTAGTCCATGTAGACGTTGTCGGTCTCGCCAACGGCACCACCGCCGCCTTCGTTGGTGTTGTTCATGTTTTTGGCCCAGGTGTAGGTGGTGAGGACGTTGAACCCGCCCGAGAAGCGGCGCTCGAGTTTCGCGGTGCCGGCGTGGTAGGCGGCATCGCCCAGCGATGGCAGTACCAGCGTGACATTCGTGAACTGCGGGAAGGGGCGGTCGCGTTGCGTGGACTGCGGCGTCACGCGCTCCGGCCTGATCTGGTTGATGCCGAGGTTGGAACTGGCCAGCTTGTGCGATATGTTGCCCAGATAGCCGACTTCGGTGAGCCAGCCGTTGCCGAACTCGCGCTGGATCGTGAGGTTCCACTGTTGCGAGTAACCGGTGCGCCGGTTGGTCTCATAGAACGTGGGGGCATTGGTAGTGGCCTGGCCGACCCGCACGGCTCCGAAGCTGTCGTTCAAGGGCGGCGCGGTCAGGCTGACCTGCACACCGTTGCGCAACAGCAGCGCCGGCGTGAGACCTGCATCGGGTGAGTTGAGGTTGGCCGACTTCTCGAAGCCCAACGATGCGGAGGTGGGGGCGCCGGCATCGAACGGATGCGCGTAGAAGACGCCATAGGCACTGCGGACGACCATCCTGGTGGAGCCGAAGGGCTTCCAGGCGAGGCCGATGCGGGGGGCGAGGTTGTTCCAATCGGTGTCGTATACCGAGGTGCGCCAGCCATTCACGCCTCCGAATTTGACCACGCCAGGCGTACCGCTCACCGGGTTGATCTGGGTCATGTCGAAGCTGTTGAAGCGATTGTTGCGGTCGGTGATGGGGGTATCGGTTTCCCAGCGCATGCCGAGGTTCAATGTGAGGTCGCGGGTGAGGGTCCAGTCGTCCTGGACGAAGCCGGCAAGGTAGTAGCTGTAGCGGTCGAGCAGTTCCGTTTCGCGGGCGCTGAAGCCTGTGCCGAAGCCCAGCAGCATGGTGGCGAAGCCAACGCCGACCGTGTTGTTGCCGGGCAACCCGGTGCCGGCGATACCGAAGGCGAAGTCGCCGGCGGCGGTGGGGCGGTTGATTTCGTAGTTGAAGCTGGGGCGGATTTCAAAGCCGAACTTCATGGTGTGGCGGCCCTTCACAACGGTCATGTTGTTGACCACCTGCCACTGCTCGATGGGGAACTGGCGGCGCTCCTGGGCATTCGTGCCGATGGCGGTAACGCCGGCGGGGGCAAAGCGCGGAAAGGCGCCGTCGGGGATGCCTCGCAAGCCCAGTTGCGTGGCCCAGGCTTCTCCCAGCCCCTGTGACTGCGCGTGGTTCACGCGGTTGGAATAGGTGAACCGGAGGTCGTTCAGCCACGTGGGAGAGAAGACACGGGTGTAGTTGCCGTACCAGTATTGCTGGTGGCGGATGGTGGAGTTTACGGTGTCGGCCGCCGGTTGCGCGAAGGCGCTGAGGTGCACGACGTCGTCTGAGTTATAGAGATAGCGGCCGGTCACGCGGTTCTTCTCGCCGAAGTTATGGTCGATTTTGGCGGTGAAGTTGTTGCGGGTCAGGCCCTGTGCCTGGTTGGCGCGCCAGTTGTTGACGCCGGTGATGGCATCGGGCGCGCGGTTGGGAACAGGATAGAAATCCACGATCTTGACGGCCACCGGATCAAAGCGGGAGGCGGGGATGCGGTTGCCGGGGAACAGTTGGCGGGTAGCGGTGTTGCCGGTGCCGATCGTGGTGGAAGGGTCGTAGATGGGGATGACGCGGCCGGCGGCGTTAAAGGTTTCCGAGAAGTCGCCCTGGCGCATGAGCGCGCTCGGTACCGTGAGTGTCCGGATAGCGCCGGTGCGCCGGCGCGAGCCTTCGTAGCCGAAGAAGAAGAACGTGCCGTTCTTGCGCACGGGGCCGCCGATGGTGCCGCCAAAGACGTTGTAGCGCAGCATGGGACGCCGCTTCTCGCCGTCGACGACGGGTGCGAAGAAGCCGGGGGCATCCAGTTTGTCGTTGCGCAGGTATTCGAACAAGCTGCCATGAAACTGATTCGTGCCGCTCTTGGTGGTGGCGATGATATTGCCGCCGTTGGAGCCGCCATACTCGGCGCTGACGGAGTTGGACAGCACCTTCACTTCCTGCAGCGTTTCAACAGGTGGATCCATGTCTACCTGGCCAACGCCGAGGCGCATGTTCTGTCCGGTGCCGCCGTCGATCCAGAAGTTCTGGCTTTGGGTACGGCCCCCGGCGAGGGAGAAGTTGGGTTTGCCGCCGGCTTCATAATTAACGAAGACCGCGGCGCCGGTCATTTGGATGAGGTTGAGCGAGCGGCGGTCGCCGAGCGGGAGGTTCTCCACGGACTTGGCTTCGACTAACTGGCTGTAATCGGAGGTGCGGGTTTCCAGCCGCGAGGCGGCCTCCGAAACGGTGATACTCTCGGTGACCGCGCCCAACTCCATCGAGATATTCATTTCGATGTTGTCGCCGGTGGTGAGGACGATTCCTTTCCGGATGTATTTCCGGAACCCTTGCATCTCAGCTTCCAGGATGTACTCGCCGATGTCGAGTTGCCGGAAGGCATACAGGCCCGTCGGCTCGGTTTGGACCTCCTGCTTCGCACCGGTGCGGAGGCCGGTAATGGTGACTTTGGCGCCGGCGATGACAGACGATTGCGAATCCTGAACGGTGCCGCTCAGGCTGGCGGTGGGCGACTGAGCCCAGGCACTGGAACTTAGACCAACAATTACAACGAGACTACACGCTAACAGACCCATGACCTCAGTCTGCGCAGGGTTTCCAAGGGCGTCAATGGTGGGTCGCTGCGGCGGGTATGCTGGAGAGGATCGTGGGTAGCGCGAAGGCAATCGGCGTGGCGTTGACGGCATTGGCTGTCGGGGTGGGGCTGTCGCAGGTGGCAAGCGTCAATCCTTATGTGGAGCCACGCCAGTGCGCCACCTGCCACGCGTCGATCTGGGCGAGTTATCAGAAGACGGGGATGGGGCGGGCGTTCTACAAGCCATCGGTTGCAAACATGAAGGGGGTTGCGGGGGTGAGCTATTTCCATCAGCCTTCCGAGAGCCATTTCACGATGGTGGAGCGCGGCGGGCGCTGGTATCAGCGGCGGCATCAGGTGGGACCGGACGGTGGCGAGACCAACGTCATGGAGAAGGCCGTTGACTACATCATGGGGTCGGGCAACCATGCGCGGACATATCTCCATCGCACGGCGAAGGGCACGTTGCTGGAGTTGCCGTTGGGCTGGTATGCGGACAACGGTGGGCATTGGGCGATGAATCCAGGCTATGACCGCGCGGCGCATGATGGCTTCCGGCGCGAGGTGAGCTACGAGTGCATGTTCTGCCACAACGGCTATCCGAAGGTGCCGGTGGGGCACGAGAAGCCCGGGGCGACGCCGGTGTATTCGGAGCCATTGCCGATGGGGATCGACTGCCAGCGATGTCATGGGCCGGGGGGGAAGCATGTGGCGAATCCGGTGCGGGGGACGATTGTGAACCCCGTGCGGCTGAGCAGGGAGCGGCGGGAGGAGGTGTGTATCCAGTGTCATCTGGAGACGACGAGTTTCCCATTGCCCAACTCATTGCCGCGGTATGGGAAGGGGATCTTTGGTTATCAACCAGGACAGCCGCTTGGCGACTACTGGCTGTTCTTCGATCATGCTCCGGAGGCCGGGCGTGGAGACAAGTTTGAGATTGTGAATGCGGTGTACCGGATGTGGAAGTCGCGGTGCTTCCTGGAGAGCAAGGGGGCTTTGGAGTGCCGTTCGTGCCACAATCCGCACGATGTGCCGCGGGGGGAGGCTGCAGTTCGGCACTACGATCAGGCGTGCCAGAAGTGCCATGCGCCGCCGAAGCATGGAATGAAGCCGGGCTGCGCGGATTGCCATATGCCGAAGCGGCGGACCGAGGATGTGGTGCATTCGTTGGCGACGGATCATTTGATTTCGTTGCGGCCGCCGGCGGGGGATCTGACGGGGGCTCGCGAGGAACGACATGAAGTGGGTCAGAAGGCGTATCGAGGGGAGGTGTCGCTGTATTACCCGGCGCGGGTAACTGGCGATGGAGAGTTGTATGTGGCTTTGGCGCAAGTAATCGACCGCAGCAATTTGGAGGCGGGCATTGCCCGGCTGACGGCGTTGCTGCAGAAGTACCCGGGCGCGCGTGCGGAGTTCTGGCTGGGGTTGGGGGAGGCATGGCGGGAGGCGGGGCGGTTGGACAAGGCTGTACCGGCGTATCGGGAGGCGGTACGGCGGGATGCGAAGCCTGTGTTTGCGTTGAAGAAACTGGGATCGGCGCTGCGATCGGCCGGGCAGGGGGGAGAGTCGTTGACGGTGCTGACTCGGGCGACAGGTTTGGCGCCGGGCGATGCCGTGGCTTGGAATGAGCTAGGGCTGACGTATCAGGCCTTGGGTCGGGACGCTGATGCGGAAGCCTCTTTCCAGAAGGCTATTGGGCTGGATCCGGATCTGTCGGAGCCTCACAACAATCTGGGGACGCTGACGGGGGATCTGGCTGCATTTCGGGAGTCCGTGCGGCTGTCTCCGGAGAACGCGCGGTCGAGATTTAGTTACGCGATCGGATTGGGGCGTGCGCGGCGGGTGGATGAGGCGATGCGGCAGTTACAGGAAGCGGTGCGGATCGAGCCGGAGTTTGTGGATGCGCGGGTGTTGTTAGGGGATTTGCTGCTGGCGTTGGACAAGGTGGCAGATGCGCTGGTGCAGTATCGGGCGGGGGTGGCGTATGAGAAGTTGCCGGGGCGGGCGCGGTTAGGATTAGGGCGGGCGCTCGTGATGAGTGGGGATACGGCGGCTGGCATTGAGGAACTACGAAAAACACTTACGGCCGCCGATCCCCAGGTTCGGGATGCGGCGGCCGCGGTGTTACAGCAGTTAGGCGTAAGGTAAGGCCTAGAACGACAGACGCAGCGTGAGCTGGATCTGGCGCGGGGTCCAGTAGCTGGACTGCAGGGTGTTGATGCCAGTCAACGCGTCAGGGTTGGTAAGGCCCTGCATGTTGAAGGCATTGAAGGCGTCGATGTTGAAGCGGAGCTTCCAGCGTTCGGTCAGATCGAAGACCTTGTACAGGGACATGTCGGTCTGCCAGTTGTAGGGGCCCTGGAGTGTGGTGAAGCCGAAGGGGTGTGCGCCGGTGGGGCCGGGGCTGTAGGCTGTGGTCACGTTCGTGCCGTTGTTGAGGCGAACGCTGACGTTGTTATTGCCGAACTGGGGCGTGCCCGGAGTGTTGTTGATGGGCGTCATGTAGGGCGTGTAGCCGGACGGCAGGCCCTGCACGCCGCGGCTGGCAGCGTTCACCAGGTTCGGGGCGATGTAGCCGTTGAACCAGAGGTGGCCTTCGCGGCAGATGCCGGAACGGCAATCGGTGATCTTCTGCTTGGTCTTGTAGACCTCCAACTGGTTGAACTCACCCCAGTGGGTGTCGTTCACCTGGAAAGCTTGGGCAACGACCTGGCCGGTGAAGGCGAACTGGAAGCCGCCGAGGACTGCGTCGACGAAGCGGTTGGCATTGCCGAGGAAGCGCTTGCCTTTGCCGACCGGCAGATCAACGATGCCATTGAAGTTCAGCCGCTGCTTGGGAATCGCACCGTCGACGGCGTAGTTCTGGTAGCGGTTGAATTCGCGGCTGGGCTTGAGGGGGTCGCCGACGTCAATGCCGGATGGGAGAACACCGGGGGCGTAGACGGCAGCCGGATAGAGGATGTTGTCGCGGAACGTGTTGCCACCGACGCGGAAGGCGCGGGAGTACACGTAGTAGACCTGGTAGGCGAAGCCCTTCTTGAAGTTGCGCTGGTAGTTCAGTTGGAGGGCGCTGTTGTTGGACCAGCCGTACTTGGTGGACATGACGTTGCCGCCCCAGAGCTTGTTGTCATAGGGGCGGGTGGCGACCGAAGCAAGGGCGCCAACCGGCGGCGTCGTGCCGGTGCGGGTGATCCAGGTGTAAGCGGAAGGAGCTTCGTTGTATTGGAAGTTCTGATCGAGGTTTTCACCATGGGTGTAGACGTAGGTGGCGCGGAGGACCGAGCCATCCTTGAACGGCTGTTCGATGGTGAAGCTGGCGGTATCGACCCGGGCGGGCGGATAGTTCGAATCGAGGCTGGTGCTCATCGAAATACCAGGCAGCAGGGCATCGACGGTGCTGGTGTTGACGACGTTGCGGCTATTCAGGCCGGCGACAACGGGAATGGGCGCGCGCAGCATATAGTTGGGCAGGCCGTCCGGCGACTGCTGCGCCGAATTGAAGTTCTGCGCGTAGTTGGCGACGAAGGGGTAGAGGGCGGTGAGGTAGCGGACCGAGTTGCGAATCGGCACCGGATAGATGTAGCGGCCGTAGCCACCACGGACCACCGTGCCGTTCTTGCCGAAGGACGGGGTCCAGGCAAAGCCGAGGCGGGGCATGATGTTGTTCCAGGAGCCGGCGATGCCGGTATCGGGGATGCCGGCCTGGGCGGGCGTCATGAACTTGGCGCCGAGGTTGCGGAGATTGGTGATGATGGCGGGCGTGGTGTAGCCGATGTCGTAGTAGTGCTCGATCGGGTGCTTGAGCACGATGGCATTGTTCTTGGCGTCGAAGAAGGTGAAGTCGCCGCCATCGGCGCGGGGAGCGGGGTGGCCCTCCCAGCGAACGCCGAGGTTCAGGGTGAGATTGCGGCTAAGGCGGTAGTTGTCCTGGAAGTAGAGGTCGAATTCCTGGAGGGTAGACCGGTTGAAGGGAGCGTTCTTGCGCTGCGTGTAGTTATTGGCGGCGCCAAGGAAGAAGTCCGCTTCCTGGAAGCCAGTGTTTGGCAGGCGGTTGAACTGATTGCCGGTGGTGGGGTCGTAGAGAGCGGTAGCGAGACCCGAGAAGTCGACGGCATCGGGCGAGCGGTCCGACAGGTAGCCAAAACGCTCGTGGCGATAGCGGCCGCCGAAGGCGAACTGGTGCTTGCCCCAGATCTTGTTCAGGTTTTCGTCGATGTTATCCAGGCGCTGGTTCATGCCGTAGTTCCATTGCGAACCACCGTAGGGCATGATGATGTTGCTGTTGTTGGTGTTGATGGCGGGGAAGCCGATCTGGCCGAAGTTGTTGGGCAGGCCGAGGATGGACTGGTAGTTCGCCTGGGAGGCCGGATTGCCTTCGACGAACATACGCTGCCACTGCTGGCTGATAATGGTTTCCGAATAGAACGTCGGCGAGAAGGTGTGGGACCAGCCGAGGGCGTGGCTCACAGTATTCACCGGGATGGCCTGGTAGCCGGTGGCGCCGGCCGGGAGACCGCCGCCTTCGATGTTGGCGGGCGAGGCGCTGGGGTAGTTGCGCAGGGCCTGCTGGAACTGGCGGATGTCGGTGTAGCGGAGATAGATGCGGTTGGCTTCGTTAAAGACGTGATCGACGCGGGTGTTGATGTTGGGGACGGTCTGGACCGTCTTGTTGGTGTCGTTGAGGTTGGCGTTGATCAGGGGGTTGTCGATAGAGCTGGGCAGCGGCGTGGCGGCATAGAGGGTCTTGGCCAGCGGGCTGATGCGGCTCAGAGGAATCTGATTATTGGAGAAGGGAAGGCGGGAGTAGTTGTTCGCGGCGCTCTGGGTGGTGGAAGGGTCATAGAGTTGCTGCAGGACGCCCTGGGCATTGATGAGGCCCGAGAAGTCGCCCTGGCGCATCGCCGGAGTCTGCACGCGAACCAATTGGCTGGAATCCTGGCGGAGCGAGAATCGCTCATAGGCGAAGAAGAAGAAGGTCTTGTTCTTGCCGTTATAGATCTTCGGGATATAGACGGGGCCGCCGACCGAGCCGCCGAACTCGTTGCGGACGAGGTGGGGGGCGGCGAAGTTGGAAGGGTTCTGGCGTGCGCGCGCAATGCCGAAGTAGTTGTTGCGCGCGGTTTCAAACAGACTGCCATGAATCTGGTTGGTGCCAGACTTGGTGGTAAGAATGACGGTGCCGGGCGTGGAGAACTGAGCCGAGGAGTTGAGAGTTTCGAACTTAGCTTCCTGCACGGCATCAGGGTCAGGCAGGGTGGATTGCGCAGTGTTGGCGACGCCGCCGAAGTTGCGGTTGGTCATGGGAGCGCCGTCCTGCGAGTACTCGAGGGCTTCGCCCATGAGGCCATTGGCGCGCGTGCCGTTGGCTTCCAGGCCGGGGACGGTCTTCTGGGCGAGACCGAGGATGTTGCGGCCGTTTTGGGGGAGTTGGTCGATGCGGTTGGCATCGAGGAAGGTGCTGACGGTGCCGGAGTCGTAGGTGGCCAACTGGACGTTATCGGCGGCTACGGTAACGCGTTCAGAGACATCGCCTACGGTGAGTTTCGGATTGAGGACAACCACCTGTGCGTTTTGCAGAGTGATGGTGGTTTCAAAGTTCTTCATGCCAGGGGAGCTGAACGTGATGGTGTAGCTGCCGGCGAAGAGACCAGGGACGGAGTAGAAACCCGTTTCGTTGGATGTGGTGTCGCTGGCGACATTCGTCTTGGTGTTGACGACGTGGATCTTGGCTCCGGGCAGGGAAGCGTCGGTAAGATCCTGGACGGTGCCCTGGATTGCACCGGCACCGGACTGGGCGAGGGTGGACACTGGCAAAAGCAACGCAGACGCCAGAAGGAAAGAAGCGATTCGACGATGAAGCATTCACTAACCTCTGCAGATTCAATCAGGGCTTCGCGCACGGGCGCGCAAGCTGGGTACTGCGACGGCCTGGTCTGGTAAGACGCTGGGAAATGGGAACGAAACTGAAGCAATTCTTCCCAAGGGGAAGGTGTCCTGGATTATACCCGGATCGGAGTAGGCGTTCAACCGATAGTGAGGTTAGTGTTTACCAGAGGGAGGGTGACGTAATGCAAACGGGGTATTGAAACGGAGCGGGCCTGGACTTCCGTCAGGGAGCGGTGGTATCCAGGCCCGCGTTGCGGCGGTTAGAAAGAGAGGCGGAGGGTGAGCTGGATCTGGCGCGGCGTCCAGTAGCTGGATTGCATGGTGTTGATGCCGGTAAGGGCGTCGGGGTTGGTGAGTCCCTGCATGTTGAAGGCATTGAAGGCGTCAATGTTGAAGCGCAGTTTCCAGCGTTCGGTTAACTGGAAGATCTTGTAGAGCGACATATCGGTCTGCCAATTGTAGGGCCCCTGGAGGGTCATAAAGCCGAACGGATGCAGACCGGAGGGGCCGGGGCTATAGGCGGTGGTCACGTTGCTGCCGTTGTTGAGGCGAACGCTGACGTTGTTGTTGCCGAACTGGGGCGTGCCTGGCGTGTTGTTGATGGGGGTCATGTAGGGCGTGTAGCCCGACGGCAGACCCTGGACACCGCGGCTGGCGGCGTTGACCAGATTCGGGGGGATGTAGCCGTTGAACCATTGGAAACCTTCGCGGCAGATGCCGGAACGGCAGTCCGTGATCTTCTGCTTGGTCTTGGTGACCTCAAGCTGGTTGAACTCACCCCAGTGCGTGTCGTTCACCTGGAAGGCCTGTGCCACCACTTGGCCGGTGAAGGCGAACTGGAAGCCGCCGAGAACCGCGTCGACGAAGCGGTTGGCATTGCCAAGGAAGCGCTTGCCCTTGCCGACGGGAATTTCGACGATGCCGTTGAAATTAAGGCGCTGCTTCGGAATGGCGCCATCCACAGCGTAGTTCTGGAAGCGATTGAACTCGCGGCTGGGCTTGAGCGGGTCGCCGACGTCCAGGCCGGACGGCAGGACGCCGGGAGCGTAGGTAGCGGCGGGGTTGAGAATGTTGTCGCGGAAGGTGTTGCCGCCGACGCGGAAGGCGCGGGAGTACACGTAGTAGACCTGATAGGCGAAGCCGTTCTTGAAGTTGCGCTGATAGTTGAGTTGGAGGGCGCTGTTGTTGGACCAGCCGTACTTGGTGGAGACGACGTTGCCGCCCCAGGTTCTGTTGTCATAGGGCCGGGTGGCGACTGAGGCCAAGGCACCGACAGGGGGAACGGTGCCGGTACGGGTCATCCACACGTAGGCCGAAGGTGCGTTGTTGTATTGGAAGTTCTGGTCGAGGTTATTGCCATGCGTATAGACGTAGGTGGCACGGATCACCGAGCCATCCTTGAACGGCTGCTCGATGGTGAAGCTGGCGGTGTCGACAACGGCAGGGGGATATTCGGAATCGAGGCTGGTGCTCATGGCAATGCCCGGCAGGAGAGCATTGGTGGTGCTGGTGTTCACGACGTCACGGCTGTTCTGTCCGGCGACAACGGTAACGGGGGAACGGAGGAGGAAGTTGGGGAGTCCGTCGGGCGACTGCTGCGCGGAATTGAAGTTCTGCGTGTAGGCCGCGGTAAACGGGTAAAGGGAGGTCAGGTAGCGGACCGAGTTGCGGATGGGCACGGGGTAGATATAGCGGCCGTAGCCCCCGCGGACCACCGTGCCGTTCTTGCCGAAGGAGGGAGTCCAGGCAAAGCCGAGACGCGGGAGGATGTTGTTCCAGTAGCCTTTGAGTCCTTCCTTGGGGAGGCCGGCCTGTTCGGGCGTCATGAACTTCACGCCGAGGTTGCGGAGGTTTTCGATGATCGCAGGCGTGGTGTAGCCGATGTTGTAGTAGTGTTCCATCGGGTGGTTGAGGACGATGGCGTTGTTCTTCATGTCGAAGAATGTGTGATTGTTGCCATCGGCACGCGGCGCGGGGTGCCCTTGCCAGCGGACACCCAGGTTCAGCGTGAGGTTGCGGCTGACGCGATAGTTGTCCTGGAAATACAGGTTGAATTCCCGGAGGGAGGAGCGATTGAAGGGGGAGTTCAGACGCTGGCTGTAGTTGGAAGCAGCACCGAGGAAGAAGTCCGCGTCCTGGTAGCCGGTGTTGGGCAGGCGGTTGTACTGCGCACCCGTAGTGGGATCGTAGAGGGCGGTGGCGAGGCCCGAGAAATCGACGGCATCGGGCGAGCGGTCCGATAGATACCCGAAGCGTTCGTTGCGAATCCGGCCGCCGAACGCAAACTGGTGCTTGCCCCAGATTTTGTTGAGGTTTTCATCGATGTTATCGATGCGCTGGTTCATGCCGTAGTTCCATTGGGAACCGCCGTAGGGCATGATCAGGTTGGTTCCAATGGCGGGGAAGCCAATCTGGCCGAAGTTGTTCGGCAGGCCGAGGATGGATTCGTAGTTGGCCTGCGAGGCGGGGTTGCCTTCGACGTACATCGATTGCCACTGCTGGCTGAGGATGGTTTCCGAATAGAAGGTGGGAGAGAAGGTGTGGGACCAGCCGAGAGCATGGCTGACCGTGGCAACAGGGATGGCCTGATAACCGGTAGCGCCGGCGGGAAGGCCGCCGCCTTCGATGTTTGCGGGGGAGGCGCTGGGGTAGTTGCGCAGGGCCTGCTGGAACTGGCGGATATCGGTGTAGCGGAGATAGACTCGGTTGGCTTCGTTGAAGACGTGGTCGACGCGGGTGTTGATGTTGGGGACCGTCTGAATGGTCTTGTTGGTGTCGTTCAGGTTGGCGTTGATCAGCGGGTTATCGGTGGAACTGGGCAGCGGCGTGGCCGCATACAGGGTTCGCGCCAGCGGGCTAATGCGGTTAATCGGGATCTGATTGTTCGAGAAGGGGAGGCGGCGGTAGCTGTTGGCCGCGCTCTGGGTGGTGGAAGGATCGTACAACTGCTGCAGCACACCCTGTGCGTTGACAAGGCCGGAGAAGTCGCCGGTGCGCATGGCGGGCGTGGGGACGCGAACGAGTTGGCTAGAATCCTGGCGCAGCGAAAAGCGCTCGTATGCGAAGAAGAAGAACGTCTTGTTCTTGCCGTTATAGAGCTTGGGAATGTAGACAGGGCCGCCGACGTTGGCGCCGAACTCGTTGCGAACGAGGTGGGGGGCGGCGAAGTTCGACGGATTCTGGCGGGCACGCGCAATCCCGAAGTAATTGTTGCGCATGGTTTCAAAGAACGTACCGTGGATCTGGTTGGTGCCGGACTTGGTGGTGAGGATAACGGTGCCGGGCGTGGAGAACTGAGCCGAGGAGTTGAGGGTTTCGAACTTGGCTTCCTGGACGGCGTCGGGGTCAGGGAGAGTGGACTGCGCGGTGTTGGCGACGCCGCCGAAGTTGCGGTTGGTCATGGGAGCGCCGTCCTGAGAGTATTCAAGCGCTTCGCCCATGAGGCCATTGGCGCGCGTGCCGTTGGCTTCCAGGCCGGGGACGGTCTTCTGGGCGAGGCCGAGGATGTTGCGGCCGTTTTGGGGAAGCTGGTCGATGCGGTTGGCATCGAGGAAGGTGCTGACGGTACCGGAGTCGTAGGTGGCCAACTGGACGCTATCGGCGGCAACGGTGACGCGCTCGGAGACATCGCCGACGGTCAGTTTGGGGTTGAGGACAACGACCTGTGCGTTCTGGAGCGTGATGGTGGTCTCGAAGTTCTTCATGCCTGGCGAAGTGAACGAGACGGTGTAGGTGCCGGCGAAGAGGCCGGGTACGGAGTAAAAGCCGGTCTCGTTGGATGTGGTGTCGCTGGCGACGTTTGTCCTGGTGTTGACGACGTGGATCTTGGCTCCGGGGAGGGATGCGTCGGTAAGATCCTGGACTGTGCCCTGGATGGCACCGGCACCAGACTGGGCGAGAGTGCTGACGGGCAATAGCAGGATGCCAGCCAGGAGCGCGGATGTAATTCGACAGTGAATCATTGACTAGCCTCGGCAATTCTTCAAACAAACACACAACGACCGTGCATGAGGCACGCAAATGCGCGCCAAATCGACAGCAGGCATTGGTGGCTCTGCTATGCGGACGGAAGCTGCTGAGTTGTCCCCAAAAGTCTGAAGGGTTCCCGAGAAGTGTACCGGAATGCAGTTAGCGGCTCAATCCAGCGATTGGGGGATAGTGCTGTGTGTATCGACACTACAGCAATAGCCGTAACGGCGATTCGAGCAGGCTGGTGATGCTCTGGAGGAACCTGGCGGCAAGGACACCGTCGGCGACCCGGTGATCGACCGATAGCGTGAGTGGCAGCGTGAGACGTGCGACGACCGCATCGCCTTCGACGACGGGGCGTTTGGCCAGCCGGCCTACGGCGAGGATAGCGGCCTGTGGTGGATTGAGGATGGCCTGGAAACGATCGACGCCGTAGGAGCCGAGGTTGGAGATGGTAGCACCGCCGCCTTCGAAGTCAGCAGGCTTGGCTTCGCCGCGCTGGCAACGAAGAATAAGGCGCTCGCGTTCGTGGGCGATTTCAGCGAGCGTCCGGAGGTCTGCGTCATGGATGACGGGCACCAGCAGGGTGTCGCCTGTCTGCACGGCAAGGCCGACGTCGGTGGTGTGGTTGGCGATGGTGGTGTTGTCCTGCCAGTAGGCATTTACTTGCGGGACGGCTCGTAGCGAGAGAGCGACAGCTTTGAGGAGCAGGTCGTTGTAGGTGACGCGGACGCCGTGCTTCTGTTCGAGGATGGGGAGCAGCTCCTCTCGGAATCTGGCGAGGTTGGTGGCGTTGGGTTCCGCCTGCAGATAGAAGTGCGGGGCGCGGAAGCTTTCCTCGAGCTTGCTGGCAATACGATGGCGAGGCTTGGGTGTAAGCGCAGGTGCCGGTGCGGCTTTGAGGACGTCGGCTTCGATGATGCGATGGGCGTTGGGCCTGGGGGTGATGGTGGTGAGGTCGATACCGAGGCGTTTTGCCGCGGCTTTGGCTCTGGGGCTGGCGGGGAGATTGGCTTTCCGTGGCTCGCCCGTGGTCAGGTAGCCCAGCAACTGGCCCACGACGACAGTGCCGCCGGGTTCGGGGCAATCGGGCGCGACTTCCAGGATGCCGTTGTCGAGCGACTCCACTTCCATGGTGACCTTGTCGCTCTCGAGCGCGAACAACGGTTCGCCACTGCTGACGGTATCGCCGGGCTGCTTGAGCCATCCGGCGAAGGTGCCTTCTTCGGCGGACCAGCCGAGCCGTGGAACGGTGATTTCGATTGGCATGCGGCGTTACTCCTGCAGCAACGCGCGCATGGCGTCTGCGATGGTGTCGACGTTGGGGATGACGGCCTTTTCGAGTGTTGGGCTGTAGGGCGTGGGGGCCGCGGCGCCGTTCAGCCGGCGAATGGGGGCGTCGAGCGAGTCGAAGCCGGCGGAGGCGACTTGCGCGGCAATCTCGGCGCCGAGGCTGCAATGTTGGAAGGTCTCCTCCACGATGAGCAGCCTTCCTGTTTTGGCAACGGAATGGAGGATGGTGGCGGTGTCGAGCGGCGCGATGGTGCGCGGGTCGATCACTTCGATGCTGAAACCTTCGGCTGCGAGTTGTTCGGCGGCGGCTAAGGCGCGATGTACCATCAGTGCTACGCCAACCACGGTGAGTTGCTTGCCTTCGCGGAGGATACGGGCCTGGCCGAAGGGGATCTCGTAGGATTCGGCGGGTACGGGGCCCTTGGTAGACATGAGTTCGCGCGGCTCCAGGAACAGCACGGGGTCATCACAGCGCAGGGCGTGGGTGATGAGGCCCTTGGCGTCGTAAGGCGTGGAGGGCACCACCACACGCAGGCCCGGAATGTGGCCGTAGATGCTGTAATAGCTGCCGGAGTGATGCGTGGCCGCGGAGTGGCCGATGCCGATGCAGCCGCGCAGCAGCAAAGGCATCTTCAGGCGCCCGCTGCTCATGTACTGCATCTTGGCGATCTGGTTGATGATTTCCCCGAAGGCATCGTTGAGGAAATCAATGAACATGAAGTCGACGATGGGACGGGCGCCTGCCATGGCGGCTCCGCAGGCGAGGCCGGTGAAGCCGCGCTCGGCGATGGGCGTGTCGCGCAGGCGCTGGGGGCCGTACTTGGCGTAGAGGCCGGCGGTGGTGCCGAAGTTGCCGCCCCGGATGCCGATGCCTTCGCCCATCACGAAGATCTTGTCGTTCACCTGCATTTCGCTGTCGAGCGCTTCGAGCGTGGCGGCGGCAAAGGAGAGGTCGCGGCCGGGCGTGGGTGCCGGTGGCGGCGGTGTTTTGCGTTCGGGTGCGAAGACGTGTGTGGTGGCGTCTTCCGGCTTGGGCCAGGGGGCGGACTCCGCGGCGGTGTTGGCGGCGGCCACTTCGCTGGAGACGGTGTCGTTGATGGATTGGAGGTCTTCGTCAGTCGCCTGCTGGCTTTCGATGAGGTAGGAACGGTAGCGTTTGATGGGGCAGCGCTCGCGCCAACTGGTGACGTCTTCGCGGGTGCGGTAGGTATAATCGCCCATGCCTTCGGCGTGCGGGCGCGTGCGGTAGGTGCGGCATTCGAGCAGCGTGGGACCTTCGCCGGCGCGGGCTCTGGCGACCGCAGTGCGCGCCGCTTCCGTCACCGCCACGACATCGTTGCCGTCAATGGCAATGCCGGGCATGCCGTAGTACGGAGCGCGCGCGGCGACGTCGGGATTGGCGGCCGCGTAGGCGAACGGCACTTCGGTGGCGAACTGGTTGTTCTCGCAGACGAAGAGCACGGGCAGCTTCCAGATGCCTGCCAGGTTCAGACCTTCGTGGAAGGCCCCATTGTTGGCGGCGCCATCGCCGAAGAAGGCGACCGCTACCTGATCGGTCTTGAGGATCTGGAAGGCGTAGCCTGCGCCCGCGGCTTGCAGGATGCACGGGGCGACGATGCCGCTGGTGCCCATCATGCCGATCTCCGGTGAGAACAGATGCATGGAGCCGCCGCGGCCGCGCGAGCAGCCGGTGGCGCGTCCGAACAGTTCGGCGAATAGCTCGGCGACCGGGACGCCTTTCGCCAGCGCATGGCCGTGGCCGCGATGCGTGCTGAAGACGGCGTCATCGGGGCGCAAGTGGGCGCAGACACCCGTGGCGATGGCTTCTTCCCCCACGTAGGTGTGGCAGGCGCCGTGGATAAGGCCTTTCGCAAAGCAGCGCGCCAGTTGCTCCTCCGCGGTGCGGATGAGTTGCATGGTGCGGTAGAGGTAAGTGGCTTCGTGGGTCATTGTGCGATGTGACGGACCGACCCGCCGCCGTTCATGGCGAGGTTGCCACCATCCATGGGGATGAGCGCGCCGGTGATCCAATTGGAAGAGTCGGAGGCGAGGAAGACGGAGAGGCCCTTGATGTCGTCGGGCGTTCCCATGCGGCCCCTGGGGATGCCGCTGAGGAAGCGGTCCTGGAGGGCGGGCGATTCGGCGATGCGCTTTTCCAGGCCGGGATTCAGCACCTGCGCGGGGAGGATGGCGTTGACGCGTACGCCGTGGCCGGCCCACTCCGTGCTGAGCTCGCGGGTCATCTGCGCGACGGCCCCCATCGCCATGCTGTAGGCGATGTGGCCCCGGCCAAGGGCGGTGATGCTGGCGAGCGAGCCGATGTTGACGATGCTGCCGCTGCGCTGTTTCAACATGCGGCGTCCGGCTTCCTGGCAGGCACAGAAGCGGCCGAACACCAGGTTGCGCCAGACCTGTTCGACATCTTCGAGGGCGATGTCTTCGGGCGGCGCCATGATGGACTCGCCGGCGACGTTGCCGAGGAAATCAATGCGGCCGAATTCGCGGTCGACGCGTTGGAACAGGTCGCGGATCTGTTGGATGTTGGAGACATCGACTTGCGCGACTTCGGCGCGGCGACCGAGTTGGCGGATGGCCTCGGCCGTGGCGGTGGCGCCGGTCATGTTGATGTCGACGAGCATGACATCGGCGCCGGCTTCGGCGATGGCGGTGGCCATGGCGCGGCCCATGCCCTGGGCGGCTCCGCTGACGACGGCAACTTTGCCGCTGAGATCAAACAGATTGCTCATAGTAGGATGCTTTTCGTTTGGTGCGAACAAAACTTACGATAACGCCTCCCAGGCCGTAGCAGGAGGCGAGGAAGAGAAGGCACTGGCTGTCGGTGGCGCCCTGCCCGCGGATGAAGCCGATGATGTGATTGCCGACATATCCGGCGAGGTTGCCGAAGATGTTGATGACACCAATGCTGACGGCGGCCGCGGAGGCGGTGAGGGCGAGGGTGGGCAGCGCCCAGAAGGGAGGCGGCCATTGGTAGGCCAGGAAGCCCGTCAGGCAGAGCCACATCATGACGAGTGGAAAGGATTGCCCGCTAAGGGACGACATAGCCAGCATGAGGCCGGAACCAACCATCGCCGCCGCGCAGTGCCACTTGTGCTGGCCATGGCGATCGGAGGCGAAGCCGGCGAAGAGGACGCCCGCCAGGCCGCAGAGGTAGTAGAGGCCGCTGAAGCCGAGTGCGGCCTGATCGGAGCCGCCGGAGAGGCTACGGATAGTGGTGGGCAGCCAGAAGCCCAATGCGTAGCCGCCGGTATTGGTGGCGAAGATAGCGAAGGTGAGCAGCCAAACGTCGGGCAGTTTAAGGGCATCGCGGATCGAGAGTTTGCGCACGGCTTCCTTGGCTTTGGCTTCGGCGGCGAGTTCGGATTCCAGGAAGTCGCGCTCTTCCTGCGTGAGCCATTTGGCGTGCCGTGGGCGGTCGGGCAGGATGAAGAACGTGATGACGCCGAGCAGTACGGCGGGCAGGCCTTCGAGAATGAAGAGCCACTGCCAGCCTTTGAGATTAAGCCAGGTGACGTCGAGAAGCAGGGCCGAGACAGGCGCTCCTACAGCGAGGCTGAGCGGCACAGCGACGACGAGGCCTGACATGGCACGGGCCCGGAGATGGGCCGGGAACCAGTGCGTGAAGTAGACGATGATGCCCGGGAAAAAGCCGGCTTCGGCGACCCCCAGGACGAAGCGGGCGATGTTGAATTCGGTGGGTGTGGTGACGAAGGCCGTGGCGGCGGAGACGAAGCCCCAGGTGATGAGGATGCGCGAGAACCATTTGCGCGCGCTCCAGCGTTCGACGAGCAGTGCACCGGGGATTTCGAGGAT
>JAEUQF010000148.1 GCA_016789745.1 Bryobacterales bacterium | reverse complement strand
CTTGGGGTCTTCCTTATAGAGCGCGTAGGATTCTCTTCCGACATCGAAGCGGGCCTTGCTGCCGTTGAACTGCTTCATCTGGTCATTGACGCCGGGATAGCGCATGGCCTGGTAGCCGAGCGTGAAGACGGCGAAGTAGCCTTCGGGGAATTCGGCGGTAAGAGTGCACGTTTCGGGCACCTCGGCTCCGGCGATGTTCGGCTTCATGCCGGTGCACGTGACGGCGGTGGGATACTTGGAGCCCATGAACCACTGGATGGCATCCACCACATGCGCCGCCTGGCCGACGAGCAGGCCGCCCGAGTAGTCGTAATACCAATACCAGTTGAAGAAGCGCTCGGCGGTGAGTTCCCGCTGCGGAGCGTTGCCGAGCCACTGCTTGGCATCCACCTTGCCCGTGAACTCGCGCTTGTTCATGGATGCCGTGTGGTTGTACCACCAGGAGTTCACCAGCTTCACGCTGCCGCAGACGCCGGAATCGAAAACTCTCTTCGCGTCCAGGAACAGGTCGAACGAGCGGCGCTGCGTGCCCACCTGCACGATGCGCTTGGTGCGTTTGACGGCGTCCACCATGCGATAGCCGTCCTCAATAGTGTGAGCCAGCGGCTTTTCGACGTAGACATCCTTGCCGGCTTCGCAGGCGTCGATGGTCATCTGCGCGTGCCAGTGATCGGGCGTGGCGACGATGACGACATCGATGGACTTGTCGTCCAGCATGCGCTTGTAGTTGTCGTAAGACTTGGCTCCTGTGTTGGCGAGCTTCATGCCGGCCTGCAGGTTCGGCTCATAGACGTCAGCCACCGCTGCCATCTCGACGCCGATCTCTTTGAACTCGCCCATCAGATAGCGGCCGCGACCGCCAGCGCCGATGATGCCGCCGCGGATACGGTCCTGGCCTTGCAGGAAGGGAGCAGCGCCGGCCGTAGCCAGCAGAGAGCGCCGTCGAATGAGCATAGAAGGTTATTATACGGCTGGCGCGCGTTGGATTAACGGTATCGCTCAAACCAGTTCAGGATGCTGAGCACCTTCGCCACATGATGGCTGGGACGGCGCTGGATGCCATGCGGTTCTCCCGGCACGCGGATGAGCATGGTTTCCACGCCCAGCAGTTTCAATGCCTGGTAGTACTGCTCGGATTCCGACATCGGCGTGCGATAGTCTTCCTCTCCGGTCAGCACCATGGTCGGCGTTTTGACGTTCTTCACCACCGAGAGCAGCGAACGCTTCTCGTAGTGTTCGACGTGGTCCCAGGGCATGCCGGGGAACCAGTAGCGCGTGGCGAAGTTGCCGATATCCGCGGTGAGCGCGAAGCTATACCAGTTGATGACGGGATACACCGTGACCGCCGCGCGGAAGCGTGTGGAGCGGCCGATCATCCAGCAGGTGAGTACGCCGCCGCCGCTGCCGCCAGTCACCATCACGCGGTTTGGATCCACATAGCCCTTGGCGATCACGGCATCGACGCCGCTGTTCAGATCGTAGAAATCGTCGCCGGGGTAGGCGTGGTGAATGAGATTGCCGAACTCGCCGCCGTAGCTGGTGCTGCCGCGCGGATTGGTGTAGAGCACCACGTAGCCCTTGGCGGCCATGAGTTGTTTTTCGATATCGAAACGGTCGCCGTAGTTGGCGAACGGGCCGCCGTGGATCTCGAGAATGAGCGGGTACTTCTTGGCAGGGTCAAAGTTGGGCGGCTTGATAATCCAGCCCTGGACGCGGCGATTGTCCTTCGACGAGTTGTACCAGATCTCCTCGACGGAGCCGAGTTGGCGGGCGCCGAGCAGGTCGTCATTGACTGCGGTGACGACTTTGGCGGGGCCGCCGATGGGACCTACCGCGATGTCGCCGGGGATGGCGGGCGTGCCTTGCGTGTAGGCGATGGTGCCGCCGCCGAGCGAGAGGCCGCCGGCGCGGCCCGACGCGCTGAAGCCCGCCGCAACGTTGCCGGTGATCTTCTTCATCGCGCCATCGAGGGTGATGTTGTAGAGGCCGGTGTTGCCTTCGCTGTCGGAGAGGAAGTAGAGGCTTCTGCCATCCGGCGCCCAGCGCACGTTGGTGACGTCGCGATCGTAATCGGCACGTAGGGCGCGCGAGCCGCTGCCGTCGCGGTTCATGACGTAGAGCTTGGTTACCTGGTAGCCCTGGTATTTGTCGTCGAAGCCGGTGTAGGCGATGAGTTTGCCGTCGGGCGATAGCTGCGGCTCGCGGTCCGGGCCGCGGCGGCTGGTGAGCGCCTTCACTTTGCCGTCAAGCGAGTACTCGTAGATTTCGCTGTCGAGTGGTTCCTTGTCGGCATCATCACGGCGGTTCACGGCCATGATGAGGCTTTTGCTATCGGCCGACCAGACGGCTTCACTGGCGCCGAAGACGATTCCTTCCCGGCCGTGTTCATGATTGCCGGAGGAGACCTGGCGTGGCGTGCCGCCTTCGCTCGGTATGACAAACAAGTGTGTATAGCCGGGCTTGCGGTAGCCGAGCCCGTTGAAGCGATAGACCAGGTCGTTGATGAGCACGGGCGGGTCGGCCCACTTAGCGCCGGGAGGTGGGGTGGGCATGCCGTCCACTTTCCTTGCGGGCGCTGCCACATGCATGAGGAAGGAGATGTGCTTGCCGTCTGGCGACCAGGCTGGCGCGCTCGGCGCGGAGGTGACCCGCGTGACCTTCGCGATCTGGCCCGAATCCATGTAGCGGCGCCAGATCTGTAGAGGGCCCTCGCGATCGGACAGGAACAGGATCTGCGACCCGTCGGGAGACCAGCGTGGCGCGCTGTCGCTGTGGTTGCCGGTAGTGAGCGGGCGATTGCCGGAGCCGTCCGCATTGACGATCCAGATGTTGGAGCGGCGCTGGTCTGCCATGATGTCGACGAACTGGCGCACATAGAGGACGTGTTTGCCGGTTGGAGACACCTGCGGATCGGCTACCGCTTCGAGTTGGAAGATGTCTTCGGGGCTGAGCGGCCGGGGCGCGGCGACGGCGCTGGTGATTGCGAATACCAGCAGGGCAGAGATCCGGAGCATAGCGCGAGTCTAACGCAACTGCGATATACTCAGCGCGTTCCAGCGAACAAAACCTCAACTAAGGAGCCTCACATGTTGCCTCGTCTTCGTCGACTGCTGGTGGTTGGAATGATTGCTGCCGCTGCTCTCAGCGGTGCCGATATCAACGGGAAGTGGAAGGGACAGATGCCGGGCCGCAACGGCACGCGCGAGGTGACGTTCACCTTCAAGGCCGACGGCGGCACGCTCACCGGTACCATGGCCGATGAACGCGGCACGGTGAACATCAGCGACGGGAAGGTCACGGGGGATGCGGTGAGTTTTTCGCTCGAGACCCAGCGCGGCAAACGCACCATGACCGGCACGGTGGCCGGCGACGAGTTGAAGTTGAAGCGCGAAGGCGGCCAGGGGAACGCGCAGGAGTTTACGGCCAAGCGGGTGCAGTAGGGCGCGGCTGGAATCACCAGGCGCTAGCGAATCCGCACGCCGGTTTCGCGTGCCCGCGATGGAGGGCGGGTGACGCGCGCGGCATTCGGTTTCAGAGGCGCGACCGCAAGGGAGCGGCTGCCCGGAGTCTTATGCATTTCTGAGAGCTTTTCAGCAGCTTGCTAGACTAAGACTAGCGTCGGCGCCGCCGGAAGACCCGCGCACCACGCCCAAGTCCCGCTCCGCCTAGCCCTTGTCCTTCGCGATCGCCGCGATGGTGGCCTGGACGGCGCGGATGTAATCACCAGGGGCCAGGAAAATCTGCAACCCGCGCATTCCGGCCGAGATGCTGATGACGTCGAACAACTCCGCCGTTTCTTCCAGAAACACCGGGTAGTCCTTCTTGCAGCCGAGCGCGGTGACGGCGCCGCGGATATAGCCGGTCACCGCCTGTACTTCCTTCAGCGGCACCATCTCCATCCTTCGGTCGCCGGTGGCCTGCGCCAGGGCCTTCAGGTCCAACTCCTGGTTACCGGGAATGACGGCCAGGCAGATCCCGTTGCGGTCGCCGCGAACCGCCAGCGTCTTGAAAACTTGTTCTGCGGGCAGGCCGACTTTCGCCGCTACGGTTTCCGCGCTGAGGTCTTCCGGGTCGACGGTGTACTCGCGCGTTTCGTAAGTGAGCTTGAGTTGGTCCAGGATGCGGCAGGCGTTCGTCTTGGTGGTGGCCATCGGGCAATCTTCCAGTTTCCCACGGGGGTCGGGCTACAATCCGCTCATGGCCGCACGACGCGACTTTCTGGCCGGAATGCTGCTCGCGCTTGCTCCAACCGACACGCGCAACCTGGAGGCCGGCGACATCGAGATTGCCACGCCTGACGGCGAACGCTTGCCTGCCTACAAGGCCATGCCGGCGCGGGGACGCAACTATGCCTGTGTCCTGGTGATTGAGGAAATCTTCGGACTCCATGCTTACATAAAGGACATCTGCCGGCGCTATGCCAAGTTGGGGTATTGCGCGGTCGCGCCCGACCTGCTCTTCCGCGGTCGAGACCCGGGAAAGGTGCCGGATGCGCAGGCGCTCGCCGACCTGGATGCGGCTCTTCGTTGGGCGGAGGCGCACGGGCGGATTGCCGCCGGGAAGATTGCGGTGACAGGCTACGGCTGGGGCGGCCGGCTGGCTTGGCTGTACGCCGCGCACCAGCCGAAAGTGCGCGCCGGGTCCGCCTGGTATGGCCCTTTGGCGGGGCCTTCGACGGCGATGCAGCCGCGGCATCCGGTGGATCTCGCGGCTGGCTTGCGGGTGCCGGTGTTGGGGTTGTATGGGGGCCAGGATCGGGGGATCCCGCTGGATACGGTACTGAAAATGCAGTCGCAACGGAGGAGGGGCCGGAGCGGGTCGGTGCTGGAGGTTTACGAGGAGGCTCCCCACGGGTTCGACGCCGACTACCGGGAGAGCTACCGGAAGCGCGAGGCGGAGGATGGGTGGGCAAGGGTGCTGGCGTGGTATCGGAAGCATGGGGTGGGGTAGGGACGTGAGGGCGACACGCATAGCTAGTTGACAAAGGTCGACTAAAGTTTCATACTGAACTTGAGCGCAACAGGCGCAGCAAGTTTCCTTCAAGGATTTCCTATCATGAGCAAAATCATCGGTATCGACCTCGGCACCACGAATTCCGTCGTTGCCGTCATGGAAGGCGGGCAGCCGGTCGTGATCCCCAACCAGGAGGGTGGCCGTACCACTCCGTCGGTGGTGGGTTTCACCAAGTCGGGCGAGCGCCTGGTCGGTCAGGTCGCCAAGCGCCAGAGCATCACCAACCCGGAAAACACCGTGTACTCGGTGAAGCGCTTCATGGGGCGCCGTGGCAATGAGGTCGGCGAAGAGACGAAGCTGGTTCCCTACAAGGTGGTTACGGGTGACAACGGCGACGCCCGGGTGGAAATTTTGGGCAAGAAAATGCCGCCGCCGGAGATTTCGGCGCTGGTGTTGAAGAAGCTGAAGGAGGCCGCCGAGGCCTACCTGGGTGAGAAGGTTTCGAAGGCCGTCATCACCGTTCCGGCCTATTTCAACGACGCGCAACGCCAGGCCACCAAGGATGCCGGCCAGATTGCCGGTCTGGAAGTGATGCGCATCATTAATGAGCCGACGGCCGCCGCGCTGGCCTATGGCTTGGATAAGAAGAAGGATGAGACCATCGCCGTGTTCGACTTCGGCGGCGGCACCTTCGATATCTCGATCCTGGAAGTGGGCGACGGCGTGGTGGAAGTGAAGGCCACCAACGGCGACACGCACCTGGGCGGCGACAACATCGACCAGCGCATCATCGACTGGATGGTGAACGAGTTCAAGCGCGAGAGCGGCATCGACGTCAGCCATGACCAGATGGCGCTGCAGCGCCTCAAGGAAGCCGCCGAGAAGGCGAAGATTGAGCTTTCGACGCTGCTCGAAACCGAGATCAACCTGCCGTTTTTGACCGCCGACGCCACCGGCCCGAAGCACCTGGCCATGAAGCTGACGCGCGCTCGCTTTGAGCAGATGATGGAAGACATCTTCAAGCGCTGCTTCGGTCCGTGTGAACTGGCGATGCGCGATGCCGGGCTGAGCCCGAGCCAGATTGACGAAGTGGTGCTGGTGGGCGGATCGACCCGTATTCCGAAGATCCAGGCGCTGGTGCGCGAGTTCTTCGGCAAGGATCCGAACAAGAGCGTGAACCCGGACGAAGTGGTGGCCGTGGGCGCCGCCGTGCAGGGTGGCGTGCTGGGCGGTGAAGTCAAGGACGTGCTGCTGCTGGACGTCACGCCGCTGTCGCTCGGCATCGAGACGCTGGGCGGTGTGTTCACCAAGCTCATCGAGCGCAACACCACCATCCCCACCCGCAAGAGCGAGACGTTCTCGACCGCGTCCGACAACCAGACCTCGGTGGAGATCAAGGTCTATCAGGGCGAACGTGCCATGGCCCGCGATAACCGCCTGCTGGGCGTCTTCCAGCTGGTAGGCATTCCGCCGGCTCCGCGCGGCATCCCGCAGATTGAAGTCACCTTTGACATCGACGCCAACGGCATTCTCAACGTGATGGCGAAGGACCGCGCCACCAACATCGAGCAGAAGATCACGATCACCAGCTCGAGCGGCCTGTCGAAGGACGAGGTGGAGAAGATGGCCACCGATGCCAAGAGCCACGAGGCGGACGACCGCAAGCGGCGCGACGAGATCGAGGCCCGCAACCGTGCCGACTCCATGGTTTACAACATGGAGAAGATGCTGAAGGAGCACGGGTCGAAGATCTCCGAATCCGAGCGCAAGAACGTCGAAGACGCCATCGAAGACACCAAGAAGGCGATCCAGGAAGGCGGCGTCGAGAAGATCAACGCGGCGCTCGACCGGCTGCAGACGGCTTCGCACAAACTGGCCGAGGCGATGTACAGCGCGGCGGGTTCTGGCGCGGGCGCTGGTCCGCAACCGGGCGGAGCTCCTGGTGATGGTGCCGGCCCGGGTGCCGGGGCCGGCGCGCAGAAGCCGAAGGACAACGTGGTGGACGCCGAGTTTGTCGACGTCGACGACAAGAAGTAAGTCCCATCTCTTGGATACGGGCGGGATGGCGGTCAAAAGCCTCCCGCCCGTGAGCTTGCCGTGTGTGTGAAGGGGATTGAGGATGGCTACCGCAAAGCAGGACTACTACGAAACTCTCGGGTTGGACCGCAAGGCCTCCACCGACGAGATCAAGAAAGCCTACAAGCGCCTTGCCCGCAAGTACCATCCCGATCTGAATCCGGGGGACAAGGCCGCTGAGGAGAAGTTTAAGAATGTCCAGGAAGCCTATGACATTCTGAGCGATGACAAGAAACGGTCGATGTTCGACCAGTTTGGCTTCTACTCCGACCAGGGTTTTCCAGGCGCTGCCGGACAAGGCCGTCCGGGGCCGGGCGGCGGTTTTGGTTTTGGCGGCTTTGACTTTTCCGATCTGTTTACCGAAGGTGCCGGGCCCCAGGGGCCTGGCGGCGGGCGTGGGCCGGGTGGCGGCGCGGGGCCCGGTGCTGCTGGCGGACGGCGCGGCCAGCCCGGCGGTGCCGGCGACCGTGGCTTTAGCGATCTGTTCAGCAACTTCTTCAAGAGCAAGACGCAGGAGCCGGAGCCCGAACGCGGGTCGGACCTCGAATACGCGCTGGCCATCGACTTCTGGCAGTCCATCAAGGGCACACAGGTGCGGTTGACCATCAACCGCTATGACACTTGCGCGGCTTGCGGAGGGAGCGGGTCATCGGGCGGCATGACCACCAGTTGTCCGCAGTGCAACGGCAGCGGGAACGTCACGCAGATGGCCGGTGCCATGCGGTTCTCCCTGACCTGTCCCAAGTGCAACGGGAGCGGCAAGCTTCGTAACGCCTGCCCGGCCTGCCAGGGCGAAGGGCGCATTGCGCAGCCGGAGACGGTGGAAGTACGCATTCCACCGGGGACGCGCACCGGGTCGCGGCTGCGGGTGGCCGGGAAGGGAAGTGCCGGGACGTTGGGCGCCCCCAGCGGCGACCTCTACATTACGGTACGTGTCGAGGACCATCCGTTCTTCCATCGCGAAGGCGACGATATTCTCATCAAGGTGCCGGTGAGTGTGCCGGAGGCGTGCCTGGGTGCCAAGATCGAAGTGCCTACGGTGGATGGTCGCGCGTTGCTGAAGATCCCGCAAGGCACGCAAAACGGGCAGCGTTTCCGGCTGCGCGAGAAGGGCGTGTTCAACGCCCGCACCAACACGCACGGCGATCAGATTGTGGAAGTGAATCTGCAGGCGCCCAAAGCCCAGGATGAGCGGACGCGCGAGCTGTTGCGCGAACTTGCCAACCTGCACACCGAAGATCCGAGAGCCGAAATCTGGCAACAGGTATAGAGCATATGGCCAAGAAGCGGTCCAAAGGCGTTTACATGATTTCTTCGGTGGCTGAGCAGTATGGCCTCCATCCGCAGACATTGCGTCTTTACGAACGCGAGGGCCTGCTGGCGCCGTCCCGTAGCGATGGAAACACGCGGCTGTACACCGACGAGGATCTGGAGCGGTTGGAAGTGATTCTGCAGCTGACGCGGGAGTTGGGGGTGAATCTGGCGGGCGTGGAAATCATCCTCAATATGCGGGACAAGATGGAAGCGATGCAGCGGCAGATTGAGGAGTTCGTGGCGCAGCTGAACAGCCAGCTTTCGCACCGCGATGCGCCGCCGGTGCCGCCGCCCGCCAACGGGTTGATCCCGGTGGTGCGGGCGACTTCGATTACGCTGCGGCGCACAGTAGAAGAGGACTAGCGGCCGGCCGCGTTTGTACGGGGACCGGCCGCTACGGTTGCTGGCCAACTAGTTCAGTTTCTCGATGAGCAACTCGGCACCGCCTGGGTTAACCAGGGTTGCGGCGCCGAGGAGGCCGTAGAACTGCATGCTCACGATATCGCCCGCAGCCAGGGTTTGAATGGTGGAGCGGCACCAGGAACTGACCGAACTGGAAGCGCTGATGGAGCCAGAGGTGATGCCCGAGCCATTCACAGTCAAGCGAGCACCCATCAGGAGAGCGGACGTGGTCCGCGCACAGAACGATAGGCGGTAGGCCCCTGCGGTGGGCACGACCCGGCTGCTCACGCCGGATTCGTTGACCGTGGTGAGGGGGATGTCGGTGCCGCCCAGGACCACGGCGATTATCGAGCCCGTATCGTTCGAGTAAGCTCCATAGGCCGAGAGGCCGCCTGTGCCCGCCGGCCCCGTGGCGCCGGTTGCGCCCGTGGTGCCCGCCGCGCCAGCCGAACCCGCAACACCGGTGGCACCTGTCGGTCCAGCGGCGCCTGTCGCACCCGCCGTGCCAGCGGAACCCGCCGTTCCGGTTGCGCCGGACGGCCCTGTGGCACCGGTCGCACCGGCCACACCTGCCGAACCCGCGGTTCCGGTCGCGCCCGCCGGCCCGGTGGCTCCCGCAGCGCCAGTGGCGCCGACGGCTCCCGGTGTTCCGGTAGCGCCCGCGGCACCCGCGGATCCTGCTACACCGGTTGCACCCGCGGGCCCAGTGGCCCCGACTGCCCCGGCGGCTCCGGCCACGCCCGTCGGACCGGCAGGTCCGGCGAGGCCCGTTGCACCGGCCGCACCCGTCGCTCCGGCAGGCCCGGTAACGCCAGCGGCGCCGGCAGGGCCGGCGGGACCCGTCGGGCCCGGCAGGCCGGTCAATCCGACCGGTCCAGGCGTTGACGACTGCGGACCCATGGGCCCGGTGGCACCGGTAGCGCCCGCAGGGCCGGTGGCGCCTGTCGCGCCGGTGCCCGTGCCGCTGCCTTCCACATAGTAGCCGTTAATGTCGATAATTACGTGCGTGGTGCCGGAGGCATAAAGCGATATCGCACCGCCCGTTCCGGCGGCGACGATGGCGGCGTTGGCGACGATCTGTCCCTGGAACGAGTTCAGCGTCGAAACATTCGGCCGCGCCATGCCCGTCGGCCAGACCGTGAGGAATTGCAGCGGCCCGGCCGGCACCACCGTGACATTCAGAGAGTAAGCTTTGGCTGAGCCGGGAATGCCGCAGGCGCTGGATAGCATCGGCACCACCCGGTCCGTGCTGGTCACCGCCGGCGGACCGAACAGGCCCGTAAATCCATATTCCCCCCGCGTATCCATCACGCGGCAGGGGGTGACCGCTACCAACGGCAGCGGCCCGCTCATGACGGCCGTGCGAAGGCCCGGATCGGTCTTGGAACTAGTATCGGCGGCCCAATAGAGAGGAGCCGGCCAGTTGGGGACTTCGAGGGCCTGGGATTGTGCCGAGACTGCGCTCCATGCGCCCAGGACTCCGAAAACCATGAGGGTGCGTACCGTGAAACTCATCGATAGGCATATCGGCGAGCAGGTAAGCCTCTTGAGGAGGCAGAGGCATCAGAAAATTCCGATCTACCACCCCACGTTCGCGTTTACGTTCGGGAGCGACTTCTTCAGCTTCTCCACGCCTTCCTTGGTCACCTTCGTCTGGAACAGGTACAGATTCTTCAGCGCGGTGAGGCTGGCCAGCTGGTCCAGGCCGGCATCGGTGACTGCTGTCCCATACAGGTTCAGATAGGTCAGCTTCGCCAGGCCCTTGAGATTAGCGAGGCCGGCATCGGTGATCTTGGTTCTCTCCAGGTGCAATTGCTCGAGGTCGGTGAGGCCCTTGAGGGAGGCGAGGCCGGCATCGGTGATCGAGGTGCCGCCCAGGTGCAACTGCACCACCTTCGCCAGCTTGGCGACCGGCGCCAGGTCCGCATCCTTAATGGAAGCGCCTTGCAGATAGAAGCTCACCTCGCGACGCTCAACGTTCTGGGCCAGCGGGCGCACGCTGCCGCCGCTCTTTTCGATGGCGGCAATGGCCGCCGCTTCGCCCGTACCGCCGCCGGCCGGGGGCTTGGCTGCCGAGGCGGCCTTCTTTGCGGGCGCGGGGGACTTGGCGGGAGGTGTGTTTTTCTTCGTGGGTGCCTGCATGGGAGTAGTCTATCTTATCTAACAGACTTGCCAGGCACGGGGCAAGTCTGTTATGTGGAAATTATGCGCATCACGAACATTCTCCTTCTGCTTGTAACGTGTGCTCTGGCATCCCCGGCCGCCGAGGGTGGCGCCTCCATCTTCCCTGATAAGAACCTGGAAGCCGTCGTGCGCAGTTTTGTCTTCGCGAAACGGGATAACCAGCAGCCGCTCACCGCCGACGATGTGAAAACCCTCTCCACGATCACCGGAAAAGGTAAGGGAATCAAGGACCTGACGGGATTGGAAAAATGCACCGCGCTGGCCTCGCTCGAGTTAACCGACGGCGAGATCAGCGACCTCGCTCCGCTCAAGGATCTGAAGAACCTGCAGTCGCTGACTCTGTCCCGCAATAAGATCCGGGATGTCTCGCCGCTCGCCGGACTCACTTACCTGCAGTACATCGAGTTATCGAACAACGAAGTAACGGATATAACTCCGCTCGCGGGACTTACCGCCCTCAATTCGCTGTATCTGTCGAATAACAGGATCGCGGCGATCGACGCGGTCAGTGGGCTGAACAAATTGTGGAGCCTCTACCTGGACGGCAACGCGGCCATCGCGGACCTCAAGCCGGTGGCCGGTCTGAAGAATCTTTCGACCCTGGATCTGAAGGGTACCAGGGTCAAGGACCTGAGCCCGCTGGCGGGCCTGACCAGCCTCCACTTCCTGTTCCTCGACCGGACCCCGGTAACCGACCTGACGCCCCTCATCACGGCCTGCGCCAAGGATGCGGCCGGAGAGAAGCGCTTCGCCCCGTTCCTGACCGTATCGGTTTCCGGATCGGCGGCCGCGAAAAGTCCGAAGACGGCCGAACTGAAGAAGCACATCCACACGCTGATTCCGTAATCCTGAAAAGATTCCGGGCGGATTCCGCTTCCTGGACCGGCAATGTCTGTAAGCCACAGGAGCAACAACCATGAGATCCGCCCGATTGCTGGTGCCCAGGCTGGCCCAGCTACTCCCGATTCCGACAAACTTCCGCGAGAGCGTTGCGCTGGAACTGGATGGCTTCTCCGAGTACATGGCCGAGGTTACACCGCAACAGAAGGCCGCCATTGAGGAGTTGGCTGAACGGATCATCCGCAGCCAGCAGACGAAGGACCCGATTTTCGAGTTCCGCGTGGAAGGACACGCCGATGTGGCGCGCCGCATCCCGATTGCTGAACGTAAATGGTTTGAAGACAACGTCAGCAGGGAGCGAGCCCACAACGGCTTTGAACTGCTGGCGGAGGCTCTTGAAAAGAAGGGTGGCAAAGACGCGGCGAAGCGGATTGTCAGGGGCTCCAAGGCCTTCGGTTTAGGTACGCGAAGCCTGAAGGTTCCCAATGCCCAGACAGAAGATCAGTTCCGGCGCAATCGCCGGGTGGTGTTTATCATCCGGCAGGTTACGTTTCTGCCGCCGCCACCGCCGCCCCCCGAACGTCCGACCTCGGTGGTGGAAGACCGGTTCACGGCGCGGCTGGTGGGGGTGGCCAGCCTCACCAAGAGCTTCTCGCCGGCCACCGAGGGCATCGGTCTGCGGGCAAACATCGAGATCGTCGACAAAGTAGAGAAGAAGAAGGCGTTGTTCGATGTCTTCGCCGCTGGGGCAGGGATTGCCGGAGGACCGACGCCGGTAGGTGGTTCGATCAACATCAGGCCGGGTCCCGCTCAGCCCTTCAAAACTTTTCGCCTCCTGGGGAATGGAGCCCCGGTCATCGACCTCAACAGCTTCGCCGGCAAGTGCACAGTGTTTGTCGGGGTGGGCGGCGGGGCGGGAACCGCGACGGCAGGCGGCGCCATCTCCATCTCATTCGATGCGCTGGAGGCGGCCGGGGCAAACACACAGCCCGGTGTAGTTCCGCTGCCCACGGCTGACAACACCGGGGCGCAAACGCCGGGCATCGCGGCCGGCGACGTGTTACCGCTAGCGTTTATGAGGATGCGCGGCTCGGTGGAGCCGTTGTAAGTTCAGCCGCGGAAGGCCGGGTTCGGACGCGGCGCCTGCGCCCCTACCTGCTTCCACCAGGCCTCCAGTTTCGCCGCCATCGCCCTCACGCGCTCGGGCTGGCTGGCGGCCAGGTCGCGCTGTTCGTATGGATCTTCGGCCAGGTGATACAACTCGCGGCGCCCATCTTCGAAGTAGTGCAGCAGCTTCCAATCGCGCTCGCGCACGCAACTGACTGGCGTGGTGGTTTCGTAGTAGTGCGGGTAGTGGAAGTAAAGCGTGTCGCGGTCCAGACGGCTTTGCGGATCGCGCAGCAGCGGCAACAGGCTGCGGCCGTCTTCCGGCGCGGCAACGGTGCCCCCAGCCAGTTCCACCAGCGTGGCATGCAGGTCGCAGCTATACACCGGCTCGTTACAGACGCCCGGCTTCACGCCCGGCGCATGGATCAGCAGCGGCACGCGGAGGCCGCCTTCGTACAGCGACCCCTTCCCCGATCGCAGCGGATGATTGTTCGTCACCACCTGGCCGTCGAACTTGCCGATGAAGCCGCCGTTGTCGGACAGGAACACAAACACGGTGTTGTCCCACTGGCCTGCCTTCTTCACGGCCTCCATCACGCGCCCGACGCTCTTATCCAGGCTCTCCACCATCGCCGCATAGGTGGCGTTCTGGTGATGCATGCCCGGCTTCAGCTTTTCCTTGTAGTAAGCCACCCGGTCGGCCGGGGCTTCAATCGGCGTGTGCGGGCTGTGATGCGCCAGGTAGAGGAAGAACGGCTTGCCCGCACCTTTGTCCAGCCAGCGCAGCGCCTCGTCGGTCAGCCGGTCGGTGAGGTATTCGCCGGGCTTGGGCTCTTCCAGATGCGGCACGTAGCGATGCTCGCCGCCAAAGCGGTGATTGCCGGCAAACGGGGCGAAGAACGTCGCCGGAGCGCCCCACAGCGTCCCGCCGATGTTGGTGCCGAAGCCTTGTGTTTCGGGGTAATGCTCGGCTTCGCCCAGGTGCCACTTACCCACCGACGCCGTGCGGTATCCGGCGCCGCCGAAGCGTTCCGCCAGCGTGACTTCGCTGTGCGGCAGGTTCCAGATCGCCTCGGCCGGGAGCAGTCTGCGGTTGGCCACGGGCTTCTTGGCGCCTTCCAGCCAAATCGTGATGTGCAGGCGCGCCGGGTGCTTGCCCGTCATGATCGAAGCGCGCGTGGGGCTGCAGACCGGCGACGCCGTCATCGCCTGCGTGAAGCGCACGGACTCTTTGGCCAGCGCATCGAGGTGCGGGGTTTCATGGAGGTCCGCGCCATAGACGCCGAGGTCGCTCCAGCCAAGGTCGTCAGCCAGAATCAGCACGACGTTGCGTTTCGATTGTTGGGCAGGGGCAGCCAGTGGAAGCGCGCCCAGGCCGGCGGCTTGGAGGAAGGTGCGGCGGAGCATCGCATTTCAGGATATCGAATGACGCCCGGCCTTATGATGAAGAAATGCTCCGTGTCTTTCTGCCCGCCCTGTTTGCGCTCGTCGCCAGTTCTGCCATGGCCCAACAGCCCTACACCACCTGGCGCGACTATGGCGGCACGGCGGACGCCGCGCAGTATTCGGCGCTCAAGCAGATCCACAAGGGCAACGTGCGGCAGTTGCAGGTGGCCTGGCGCTTTGCCACCGGCGACAACAACAAGTACTCCTTCAATCCGCTAGTGGTGGATGACGTCATGTTCGTGATGGCGAAGAACAGTTCCATTGTCGCCATCAACGCCGCCACCGGAGCCGAAATCTGGACCTACACCCCGCCCCAGCCCATCACGGCCATCACCAATCGCGGCATCAATTATTGGGAAAGTAAGGACCGCTCCGACCGGCGCCTGCTCTTCGCGAGCAACCAGTCCCTGCGCGCGCTCGATGCCCGCACCGGCAAGGTCATCACGAGCTTCGGCAACAACGGCGCGGTAAACTTGAAGGAAGGACTGGATCGCGACCCGGCCACGCTGCGCATCGTGCAGTCGATGACGCCTGGCAAAGTGTTCGAGAACCTGCTGATTCTCGGGTCGGCTACCAACCAGGGCTATGGCTCGGCGCCGGGTGATATTCGCGCCTTCGACGTGCGTTCCGGCAAGCTGGTGTGGCAGTTCCACACCGTGCCGCGCCCGGGCGAGTTCGGCTACGACACTTGGCCCAAGGATGCCTGGAAGCGCGTCGGCGGAGCCAATGTGTGGGCCGAGTTTTCGGTGGATGAGAAGCGCGGCATGGTTTTTGCGCCCACCGCCAGCGCTAAATACAACTTCTACGGTGCCGACCGCAGTGGTGCGAACCTGTTCAGCGATTGCCTGCTGGCACTCGATGCCCGCACCGGCAAGCGCATCTGGCACTACCAGATGGTGCATCACGACATCTGGGACTACGACGGAGCGACGGCGCCGAAGCTGCTCACCGTCAAGCACGAAGGCAAGACCATCGACGTTGTGGCACTGGTGACCAAGCAGGGCTTTGTGTGGGTATTCCACCGCGATTCGGGCAAGCCGGTCTGGCCCATCGAAGAGCGCCCGGTGCCCAAATCCGACATGCCGGGCGAAGTGACCTGGGCGACGCAGCCGTTCCCTGTCAAGCCGCCGCCATTCTCCCGGCAGAAGTTCACGGCGGACGACCTGAGCCCGCACCTGTCGCCGGAGGATCGCGCCAAGTGGCGCGACAAGATCCTCAGCGCGCGCAACGAGGGGCTGTTCACGCCCCCGGGGCGCCGCGACACCGTGCAGATGCCCGGCAACAATGGCGGCGCCAACTGGAGCGGCGCGGCGATTGATCCGACCAAGGGCTGGCTCTACGTGGTGTCGAAAGATCTACCGGCAATGCTGAAGCTGGATAAGAACGAGGAAGAGGATCGGAAGTTGTTGTCGGCCAGCGCCGGCGAGCGTTACTACAGCGGCTTCGGCTTCATGCTGGCCAGCGACGGACTGTCGCCCATTGCGCCGCCCTGGACGTCGCTTACCGCCTACGACATGAACGACGGCACCATCAAGTGGAAGATCCCGCTCGGTGAGGTGCCGGCCTTGGCAAAGAAGGGGATCAAGAACACCGGCACGCACTATCCGAAGGTCGGGCCGGTGGTGACGGCCGGCGGCCTGATCTTCACCGGCACCCGCGATAAGAAGGTGCGCGCCCTGGATCCCGACAACGGCAAGGTGCTTTGGGAGTATGAAGTGGATGCCGCGCTGGAAGGCATCCCCGCCGTGTATGAACTCAACGGGCGGCAGTACGTGGTGTTCTGCGCCTCGGCGCAGGTGGGCCTGACCCCCCAGACGCAGGAGACGATCAAGGGCGCCTACGTGGCCTTCGCGCTGCCGAAGTAACTAACGCCCCATGAACGTCTCGAACTCACTCCAGGAGATGGCGGGTCCATGCACCGGCGCCAGTGTCCGGATGTCGTAGCGCAGGCGCCGGACGTGGTTGAGGAAGGCGCGATTGGCGGGCGTGGGCGTGCCGGTGAGCGGCACATCGGCCAGGTCCGCCTCGATGGCGATCTTCTCGTGCGGTAGAAAGGCCATGAGCATGCCTTCCACATGCGCCAGCGGCTGCACGTAGGTGATCAGCATCTGCCGCGCGCCATCGGTGAGCACGTAGTTCTCGCGAATAGTCTCGTACTGGTAGCCTTCGGTGACTTCGGTAGGCGGGGCCAGCGCCATCAGGTCCGGCTGCAGCGTGCGCGGCGTGTAGACCAGCACGTCGCGGTTGTAGAGGGCGTGGTTCTTGAAGTGTGTGAGGATGGTGGCGCCGATGTGCATGTAGGTGCGCAGGCCGCCCACATGATCGAAGTGCTGGTGCGTGTTCACCAGATAGCGGATCGGCTTGTTGGGCATTAGCTTGGTGACCGCATCAATAACGGCCAGGCTGCGTGTTTCGTCAAGCGGCGCTTCGACCACGGCGATCCAATCCTTGAACTCCACCGCGACGCTGTTATGCGATCCGCCGCCCATCAGGTACACCCCCTCGGCGAGTTTCTTCGGCTCCACTTTTGTGTCAAAGCGGGCCGTGCGCACGCCGTCGGGCACAGTAGCGGCATCAGGACAGACATTCGCGCGCACGTTCTTCATCACACCGCCGAAGCCGTTGTGGCCCGCGCTGATGGTCTGGGTGTTGTAGTTGTCATCCCAGCCATCGTGGTGGTGCCAGACGGTGGGGAAGCGGATGCCGTCGCCTAAGTCGATGTAGGTGTCGTTGGAAAACTCATGCTCGTAGTTCATGTCGCCCAGCACCGGGTCCGGCACCCAGGTATGGATGCGCTGCAGCAGGTGTTCCTTGTTGATGGTGGCATCCACGCGATACTTGCCCATTAACGTGATGGACACGACGGTAACCTTCTCAGGGATGGTGGTGGCGCCGTCGCGTCCCATCTCGCCCAGTTCCCAACGCCAGAACGCCCTCGGATTCGCGCCGGGCAGGCGGGCGGCCTTGAGGAACCCGTGCGGGTTGATCCACAGATCCACCTGCCAGCGTTCGGCATCGGCGGGTGGGGCGGCTACGGGCTTCGCAGTCGCACCATCCAGGTGCCACCCATGGCTGCCGTTCACATAAAACAACTGGTGCGGGTTCTGTTGCAGCGGTGTGCCGCCCAGCCAGCCCTGCCCGTACTTCCACGAGGCCGGGCTCTGGCCGGGCTTGCGGTCGAACTCCTCCTTCATGGTGCGCGCCTCCCAGTTCATGGTGCGCGTGTAGTTGGTCAGTTCCACGCCGCGCGGCCAATCGACATTCCAGCCCGCTTCCTTCTGCTGGCCCACCATGCCGGTGTAGGCCGTACCGTTGAGCGTGACGCAGCGCAGCTTGCGCGTGCCGACGGCCTCTTCGGCCGCCCGCAGCACGGGTTCTGGATCGACGAAGCCCGGCGGAAAGGCGGTGGTCTGGGCAGGCAGCACCGACGGCAGCAGGAGCAACAGAGTTCTCAGCATAGCGATGAGAGACATGTTACTCTGTCGGAGCCATCCGGCAGCGAACCTATGGATTTCGAGGTATCTTTCGAGGCGCGTCTGTGGCGCCATGACGGGCAGGCTGCCTGGTATTTCCTGACGCTGCCGCGGGAGGTGAGCGCGCGCGTTCTGGCCGAAGCGGAGGGGCGGATGAAGCCCGGCGGGTCGGTGCCAGTATCGGCTTCGATTGGCCGTACGCGGTGGAATACGTCGCTGTTCCGCGACCTCGGCCGCGGTGCCTTTCTTCTGCCGGTGAAAGCGGCGGTGCGGGAAAAAGAGCAGTTGCGCGAAGGCGATGCGGTGGAGGTGGTGCTGGTGAACGGACGGCGTTAGCCGTCAGGGCGTCTGGCGGCGTGTCTGCACCTGGCTCAGTACCGCCCCGATCAGCTCCCGCAGATGCTGCAATTGCAGCGGCTTGGTGAGATGCCCCTGCATGCCCGCCTCCAGGCAGCGCAGGCGGTCTTCTTCGAGCACGCTGGCCGTCAATGCCCAGATGGGAGTCTGGCGGTTCGGGCCATCGGCGCCACGGATCATCACCGCGGCGTCGAAGCCGTCGCA
>JAEUQF010000128.1 GCA_016789745.1 Bryobacterales bacterium | reverse complement strand
GTCGAAGCTGCGGAACTTCACCTTCGGGTTATGCTTTGCCAGCGTCTTGGTGATCGCAGCGGTCAACGTCGTCTTGCCGTGATCGATGTGCCCGATCGTGCCGATGTTGACGTGCGGTTTTGTCCGGTCAAATTTCTCTTTCGCCATGTGTGGTTCCCTTGATGAAAATCTGCTCTAACCTGGCTTCTCTAGCTATCTACTTGGCTACCTTGCCCTGGACACGGGCGATAATCTCTTCACCCACGCTCTTCGGGACTTCTTCGTACTGGCCAAAGTGCATCGTGAAGGCGCCGCGGCCCTGTGTCTTGGACCGCAGGTCGGTGGCGTAGCCGAACATCTCCGACAGCGGCACCATGGCTTTGACCAGGTGCGTATTTCCGCGGATTTCGGTGCCTTCCAAGCGGCCGCGGCGGCTGATGAGATCGCCGTTGACCGAGCCCATATATTCTTCCGGCACAACGACTTCGATGCGCATCACCGGCTCCAGCAGGACAGGCTTGGCCTTACCGGCGGCTTCCTTGATGGCCATCGAGCCCGCAATCTTGAACGCCATTTCCGACGAATCGACTTCGTGGTAGCTGCCATCCCAGAGTGTGACCTTGAGGTCCGACATCGGGTAGCCAGCCAGCACACCGCCTTCGAGCGCTTCCTGGATACCCTTTTGGATGGCGGGCACGTATTCCTTCGGAACCGTACCTCCAACGATGCCGTTCACAAACTCAAAGCCCTTACCCGGCTCGAGCGGCTCCACGCGGATCTTGACGTGACCGTACTGGCCGCGGCCGCCAGACTGCTTGGCATGCTTGTAGTCGGCTTCCGAATTGCGGCGAATGGTTTCGCGATAGGCCACCTGCGGTTTGCCGACGTTGGCTTCCACGCTGAATTCGCGCTTCATGCGGTCGACGATGATTTCGAGGTGCAACTCGCCCATACCAGCCAGAATCGTCTGGCCCGTTTCGGCGTCGGTGTAAACCCGCAGGGTGGGATCTTCCTGCGCGAGTTTCTGGATGGCGACGCCCAGCTTTTCCTGGTCGGCCTTGGTCTTCGGCTCGATAGCGAGCTGAATGACCGGCTCGGGGAAGTCGATCGATTCGAGCAGCACCGGCGACTTTTCGTCGCAAATGGTGTCGCCTGTCACGACGTTCTTCAGCCCAACCGCGGCACAGATGTCGCCAGCGAGGATTTCCTGGATGTCCTCGCGCTTGTTGGCGTGCATTTTGACCAGTCGGCCGACACGCTCTTTGCGAGCCTTGGAAACGTTGTAGATGGACTCGCCCGCCAGCAACTTACCGGAGTAGACCCGGATGAAGGCCAACTGGCCGACGAACGGGTCCGTCATGATCTTGAATACGAGCGCCGAAAAGGGCTCGTCGTCGGAGGCCTTCCGCTCCATCTCCTGGTCCTTGTCGTCGACAGACGTGCCCTTGACGGCCGGAATGTCGATCGGGGAGGGCAGGTAGGCGCACACCGCATCCAGCATATTCTGCACGCCCTTGTTCTTAAACGAAGAGCCGCAGATAACCGGGAAGATCTTCTGGGTGATGGTTGCTTTACGGATGGCAGCAGTCAGTTCGGTATTGTTGATCGGGTCGCCATTGACGAACTTCTCAAAGAGAACGTCGTCGGTTTCGGCGGCGGCTTCGATCATCTGCTCACGATACTGCTGGGCCTTTTCGAGCAGGTCGGCTGGAATGTCGACATCGTCGTACTTGGCGCCGAGCGTCTCGTCGCGCCAGATACGGGCCTTCATCGTCACCAAGTCGATGACACCCTTGAACTGATCCTCGGCACCAACCGGGATCTGAATAGGTACAGGGCGGGCGCCGAGGCGATCAATAATGGTCTGCACGGAGTGATAGAAATCAGCACCGATGCGGTCCATCTTATTGATGAAGCAGACGCGGGGAACGCCGTACTTGTCAGCCTGGCGCCACACCGTCTCCGACTGCGGCTGGACACCGGCGACGGCATCGAAAACGGCTACGGCGCCGTCGAGCACACGAAGACTGCGCTCCACCTCGGCCGTGAAGTCCACGTGGCCGGGAGTGTCGATGATATTTATGTGAATGTCGTTCCACTGGCAGGTGGTCGCAGCCGAGGTGATCGTGATGCCACGTTCCTGCTCCTGCGCCATCCAGTCCATGGTGGCGGTACCTTCATGCACTTCGCCGATCTTGTGGGTCCGACCAGTGTAATACAGAATGCGTTCGGTGGTGGTGGTCTTTCCGGCATCAATGTGCGCCATGATGCCGATATTTCTCATCTTGCCTAACGGAGTAGTGCGTGGCATGGGTTCTACTTTGCTCGCGCGTTACCAGCGATAGTGGGCAAAAGCCTTGTTAGCTTCCGCCATGCGGTGGACGTCGTCCTTTTTCTTAATCGCGCCGCCGCGCATGTTGGCGGCGTCGTTCAATTCGTTGGCCAGCTTGTCCGGCATGCCCTTGTCGGGGCGGGACCGCGCATTCGACAGGATCCAGCGGATGGCCAGGCTGGTCCGGCGATTCTGCGGAACCTCCACCGGCACCTGATAGTTGGCACCGCCGACGCGCCGCGTCTTCACTTCCAACATCGGCTTGCAGTTCTCGACGGCCTTTTTGAAGACCTTGAGGGGATCGTCATTGGCGCGCTCCCCAACCTTTTCCATGGCAGCATAGAAGATACCCATCGCGGTATTCTTCTTGCCATCCCACATCATGGAATTGATGAACTTCTCAGCCAGGGTGGAATTGTAAATCGGGTCCGCCGCTACTTCCCGAACTTCAGCTCTGCGTCGACGAGGCATGGGTTTCTCTCAAAAACTCCTTACTTCTTCCCTTTGGCGGGAGCGCCCTTGGCGCCGCCGGCAACTTCCTTCGGCCGCTTGGCACCGTACTTGGAACGGCTCTGCTTGCGGTTGGCAACACCCGCTGTATCGAGCGTGCCGCGGACAATGTGGTAGCGCACACCGGGGAGATCCTTCACGCGGCCGCCGCGGATCAGCACAATTGAGTGCTCCTGCAGGTTGTGGCCGACGCCCGGAATGTACGTCGTAACTTCAATTTGGTTGGTGAGGCGCACACGGGCCACCTTGCGAAGCGCCGAGTTCGGCTTTTTCGGGGTGGTGGTATACACACGCGTGCAGACGCCGCGGCGCTGGGGGCAAGCCTGCAGGGCAGGGCTGGCCGTCTTGAACCGAGTCGGCGTGCGACCCTTGCGCACAAGTTGATTAAACGTGGGCACGAGATTCCTTCCTCAACATCGTCCCCGGGCAACCGCACGCACGACAGCGCGCCATCCCCAGAAACTGCAAAAAACCTGGATCAGCAAATTCCGCCGGATTATATGCCTGGGCTACCTCAGAAAGGGCGCCAGAACGTACCGGCTGATTATTACTAGTTGAAAACGGTTCGCTGCCTGAGCAGCAAAGCCGCCATACACGCGAGGATAACTTCGGACAGGTCCATGCCGCCTGCGGCGTAAAGTCCGCGCTGGGCCTCGGGACCGACCCCTAGTCGAGCACCCCAAACAGAAGTGCGGTTACCAGGAGCAGAAGAAAACTACTCGCCAAACTTTTCTAGAATAACACAGAACCGGGATGTGGTGTCAATAGGGTCATGGGGCGGGTAGTGGGTCAGTTTGAAATCTTGGTCGTTCGCGGATTAGCCCCATGCACTACCAGCTTGCGTTCGACGTCTTCCACCAATCGCTTGACGTCGGAATGATCGTCCTGGACTGATCGATAGGCGAGAAGCGAAGCGGACATAACGGCAGCGGCGAACCCTCCAGCGAGGATGCTTGTGGAAACGTAAACTATCGAGGACAGGGTCCCGGTTGAATCTGCTGACATGACAACAAGAAGCAGCGCGGAATCAAGTCACAGCGCTTCAGCGCATCCTCCACCAGCGTTACGATGTCGATGATCTCCATGGGCGCTGGATGCCGCTACCATGGGGCGGGTAGGTACGTGGCAACACTTTGACCTGACTTTTATATCCGGATACTTCCATCCGATACTACTAATTATGAGGCGTTGTCTCCGAATTATCTCGGAGCGTTGTCTGCTGCCCCCCGAGTCCCCAAGACGCGACTACAACTGCCTCATCTGCGACTCCATTCGCGAATGGGCCACCCAGGACCACATCAAAGTCGTCGTCGCCGAGATCCCGGGCGAACGCCTGCTGATCCGCGCCGTCCCTGAAGATGTGCACTCCAGCGGCGCCCTCATGGAGTTCCGGCTCGGCTGGGTGAAGGCCGATGAGGCCCGAGCCATCGTCAACACACTCGTCGACAGCGCCGTCGGCATCTGGCTCGAAAGCGCCACGCACTGCAGCCGCCTCAAGTGACGGCCCAATCCCCCTGAGATTTCCCTTCCCTCCCGGCCACCTCTATTTCGGAGGCACAAACCTACATGATGCCAGGTGACAGTGCGGACCGCCGTCGCGTTCTCGAACAGGCGTTGTCTGCGATTGAGAAACAATTCGGAAAAGGCACGGTACAGCGCCTGGGCTCGCAGGAAGCCCAGCAAGTGGCGGTGATCCCGACGGGATCCATCAGCCTTGACGCGGCGCTCGGCATCGGAGGGTTCCCCCGTGGGCGTGTGATTGAAGTGTTCGGGCCGGAGTCTTCCGGCAAGACCACTATCGCCCTCCAACTGATGGCGCAGGCCCAGAAGCTGGGCGGCACGGTGGCATTTGTCGACGCCGAACACGCGCTGGATCCGACCTACGCCTCGAAACTGGGCGTCGATATCGACAATCTTCTGGTCTCCCAGCCCGACTACGGCGAACAGGCGCTCGAGATCACCCATTCTTTGGTCTCATCGGGAGTCGTGGATGCCGTCGTGGTGGATTCTGTGGCGGCCCTGGTCCCGAAGGCCGAGATCGAAGGCGAGATGGGCGACAACCACGTCGGCCTGCAGGCGCGGCTGATGTCGCAGGCTTTGCGCAAGCTGACGGCCGTCACCAACCGCACGCAGACCTGCCTGCTGTTCATCAACCAGATCCGCGAAAAGATCGGCGTCATGTTCGGCAGCCCGGAGACCACCACCGGCGGGCGCGCGCTGAAGTTCTATTCCAGCATCCGGCTGGATGTCCGGCGCATGGCCGCGCTCAAAGACGGGGAGAACGTCACCGGCAATCGCACCAAGATCAAGGTGGTCAAGAACAAGCTGGCGCCGCCGTTCCGCGAGGTGGAGGTCGACCTCCTCTACGGGGAAGGCATCAGCCGCGAAGGCGATCTGCTCGATCTGGGTGCCGCAAACGCTCTGGTGGAAAAGAGCGGCTCCTGGTACAGCTTCAAGGGCGAGCGCATCGGGCAGGGCCGCGAGAACGCCCGGGCCTTCCTCAAGCAGCATCCGGAAACGTTCGTCCTGCTCGAAACCGAACTGCGGAAGAAGATGGGGCTGGCGCGGCCCAATGGCGCAGCCTCGGCGGCCAAGGCCGGCTAACTACTCTTCCAAAATACAAACGTCGCGCAGGTGGCGGTAGTTTTCGGCGTAATCCAGCCCGTAGCCGACCACAAAGGCATCGGGAATCTGGAAACCGACGTAGGCTGCGTCCACCTTGCGCACACGGCGCTCCGGCTTGTCGAGCAGCGTGGCGATGCGCACTGAGCGCGGCTGCCGCTGCTGCAGGACATGCACCAGATAGCTCAGCGTGATGCCGCTATCCAGAATATCCTCTACGATCACCACATCGCAGTCCTCGATCTTGTTATCCAGGTCTTTGGTCAGCTTCACTTCGCCGGACGAACTCTTGTTCTTGCCGTAGCTGGAGATGCCGATGAAGTCCATGTGCAGAGGGCGGCGGATGGCCCTTGCCAGGTCGGCGAAGAACAGCACGGCGCCTTTCAGGACACAGACAAGGTAGATCGGGTCATCGCCAGGGAAATCACGGTCGATCTGCGCTGCCAATTCCTTTACGCGATTCTGGATCTGCTGCTCGGTGAGCAGCACGGTGAGCTTTGCGTTTGCCATCGGTGAACTTTCCGGGTCTAGGATAAGAGTATAAGGGGAATGCGGCAAACTGCGAAGGGGCCTCGGTGACGCATGCGCGAAGTCCTGTCGGTTCACGAACCACTGCTGGTGAACACGCTCGGCCACTGCGCCGGCACGCTGATTTTCGCCACCTTCCTGATGCTGCTGCTGCGGGACCGTGCCGGGTCGCGTTTGGGCGACAGCCGGCGCACCATCGCCGCTGCCACCGTGGCCCTGCTCTGGAATGTGTTGTCGCTGCTGGTAATCGCCTACAGTGACCGGCCGGAGGGTCCGCCCGAATCGCTTACGCGGCTGAGCACATCAGCCCTGAGCGTGCTGCCCGCCATTCTGCTGCACCTGTCGCTGGGTCCGTCGTTTCGCTGGATCCGCCTTGCCGGTTATGGCGTGTCGGCCCTGGCGGTGGGCTACCATGCGAGCGAGGTGCTGCTCAATGCCCCAGAGAATCACCTGCTGGCACTACGGCTGGTGACGCTGGGCTTCGGCGCGCTCACCCTGATCGCCGCGGCGGCCCTGGTGCGCTCCGGCGAAACGCGGCGGCTGACGTCGCGCCTGGTGGGGACCATGGCGCTGTTTCTGTTCTCCATCTCCTTCGTGCATTTCGGCTTTCCCCACACGCACTCCTGGCCGATGGAGATGGTGGCGCATCACGCCGGCATCCCACTGGCGCTGTTCGTCCTGCTACAGGACTACCGCTTCCTGCTGCTGGACGCCTTTGTCCGGTTCCTGTCGAACATGACGCTGGCCGGACTGGCGGTGATCGGGCTGGTGACCCTGGTGGATCTGAACCGGTTGCTGGCTTGGTCGGCGACAAGCCCTTTCCGGCAGGGCATGCTGATCTGCGCGGCGGCCGCACTGCTGCCGGCGTTCACCCTGCTGCGCGCGGCCTGCTCGGACCTGCTGACGCGCCTGGTCTTCCGGCGTCGCAGCGTCGACCAAGTCCTCGTGTCGCTACGGGAGTCCGGAGCGCAGCTCGACCGCGCGGTCTCGGTGATCGGCGCCTTTTTCGATGCGGAAGCGAAAAGCAGCAGCGATCCGCGGGCCGGGATTGTGCGGCCCACGGCGGTCCCGGACATGTCGCCCGCCGACCGAGAGCGGCTGGAGGCGGCAGGAATCGAAGCAGTCATCCCCATCCATCAGCCGGGTGCGGGCGTGCGTTACATTCTGCTCGGGCGCCGTCAGGGCGGCCGCCGCTACCTGAGCGAAGATTTCGAAGCGATGTCGCGCATGCAGAAGGAGATCGCCGACCAACTGGAGCGGCACCACGAAGCGGAGCTGCGGCGGCTGGTTTCGCAGGCCGAAATCCGGGCCCTGCAGGCGCAGATCCACCCGCATTTCCTCTTCAACGCGTTCAATACCCTCTACGGCATTATCCCGCGGGAAGCGCGTGGAGCCCGGCAAACCGTGCTCAACCTGGCGGATATTCTGCGATACTTCCTGAAGTCGGAGCGCACCTATATCCCGCTGCGGGAAGAACTGGACATCATCCGGGCCTACCTGGAAATTGAAGCGCTGCGGCTGGGAGACAAGTTGCAGACACGGATCGAGGTGCCGCCCGATGCCTTGGACGTCATGATACCGGTGCTGACCATTGAGCCGCTGGTGGAGAACGCCGTCAAGCACGGCGTGGCGAATCAGCCGGAAGGCGGGCTGGTGCTGCTGGAGGTGGAGCGGCGCGAAGACCGCCTGCAGATCACGGTCACGGATACCGGGCCGGGTTTCACGGAACGCACCTCTTCCGGTACCGGCGTCGGGCTGGAGAACGTCACACGCCGCCTGCAGCTCTGCTATGGCGCCGGCGCCGGTCTGCGGATGGAGCGAGTGGGCCCGGAGACGCGCGTCGCCTTCGCGGTGCCGGTAGCGAAACCGGAGGCCGTGGCGCGATGAGGATTCTGATTGCCGATGACGAGCCGGTGGCGCGACAGGTCTTGCGGGAGCTGCTGGAAGAGATCCCCGACGCCGTCGTGGTCGGAGAAGCGGCCAGCGGGCCGGAGGCACTGGCGCTGCTGCCGGAGGCCAGGCCGGAGCTGCTACTGCTCGACCTGCAAATGCCGGGCATGACCGGCTTACAATTGGCCGAATCGCTGGTCGGCCAGGAGTCGCCGCTGGTCATTTTCGTAACTGCCTATGAGCAGCACGCATTGCAAGCCTTCAACGCCGGCGCCCTCGACTACCTGATGAAGCCGGTACGCAAGGCCCGGCTGGAAACCGCGCTGCAGAAGGCCCGCACGCTGCTGGCGCGGCGAACCGTAGCGCCACCCCCGCCTGTTGCGCCGTCCGCATCCGGCGCCGAACTCCGCAAAATCGTCGGACGCCTGGGCCATGACCTGCACCTGCTTGACCCCGGCGAGGTCATCGCCTTCCAGGCCGAAGGCGACCTGGTGTATGTGTTGACGGCAGCGGGCCGCTATTACGCCAATCAGCCGCTGAAGGTGCTGGAAGAGCGGCTGCCCGCCCAGTTCCGGCGTGTTCATCGGGCCACCATCATCAACACCGACCAGATCCGCAAGATTTCGCCGCTCTCCAGCAAACGCTGGCTGCTGCGCATGTCGAACGGGCTGGAGGTAATCGTGAGCAAACGGCTGGCAGGCGTCATTCGCGACTGGTAGCGCCCTCTTCTTACGGTAAGGCGCACGGTAAGCTAACGCCATCCTACTGCCTGCAACGGCTCGCGAAACCGCACTCTGGGTCATGACCAACCTGACCCTGTTCCTCCTCACCACCCTGCTGGCAGCCGGCGATCCCAATCTCAACAACGCCGGTGCGGCACATTACCGGCAGGGCGATTACCGTCAGGCCGAACAACTCTACCTGGCTGCCCTCCAAGACCACCCGGCCGCGGCACAAGCAGCCGTCACCTGGAATAACCTGGGGGCGTTGTACCGGGCACAAGGCCGGCTGCTCGAAGCCCAGAAGGCCTACCGGCAGGCTCTCGCGTTGAAGGGCGGCGCGCCACCGGACTCCGCCACAGCCATGATCTGGAGCAACCTGGCCGAGACCGAACGCCGCCTGGGAGACGCGGCGCAGGCGCGGCAGGCGGTGGAGAGAGCGCGGGCGATGTTCGCCCCCTATGTGGCCGCCGATCCGTTGAATTTCGCCAGCATCCTGCACACCGAGTCGAATCTGGCGCTCGAGCGCGGTGAACGCGCCCGCGCACGGCAGTTGCTCGAAGAGTCCTTGCATCTGCGGGTGCGGGCAGCCGGGCCGCGGCATGCGCTGGTTGCGGCGACACACAACAACCTGGCGCATATCTGCCTGGGCGATCAAGAGTGGGGCTGCGCGGAGGAACATCTTAACGAAGGCGTCGCCATCGCCAAAGAGACGCTCCCCGCCAACCACCCGCAGTTGGCAGTGCTTTACAACAACCTCGCCCAGCTGCGGAAACACCGCGGCCACTGGCAGGAGGCCGACAATCTGTACCGCCGCGCGACCAGCATTCTCGAACAAAGCCTTGGGGCGTCGCATCCGGACCTGGCTTCCATCCTCCAGAACCATGGCGACCTGTTCCAGCGCCAGGGCAAGTTGGCGGGGGCCGAGAAGCTGTATCGCCGCGCGCTCGGGATCCTGCAGGATCAGCCGGTACTGCAGCGGGTCGCGGTGGCCAATCTGCTGGATGTGCTGGCGTTTCTGCAACAGGCACAGAACCGGCCGGAAGCAGCCAAACGGACGCAGGCGCTGCGGGCGGCCCGTTTCAGCGATAGTCCCCGGGAATAGCAAACCCTAACCGGCGGAGCAGGCCCTGGAATCGCGGATGGCCGCGCAGGGCCTTGTACGCCGGATGGCTGAAAGTGGAGTTGACCGGCAGGTCGCGACGTTCGCACGCCGTCTCCAGGTACTCCAAAGATTTGTCGTATTCGTGAAGGCCGCAGTGAATGAGCGCAAAGCACGTGGGTGACACCGAACGCCTCGCGGCAAACTCATGGAGAGCGGCCAATTCCCTCCGGGCCGCCTCTTCCCTTCCCGCCCAGGCATAGATCTGTCCGATGGCACCATAAATGCTCGGCATGTCGGGCACCATCTGGCGGCCGCGTTCGAGCGCGGCGATAGCCTCATCCCAACGGCCAAGGAACCCGTAAACGCGCCCAATCGAGGTGTGCAGCCGCCAGAAATCGGTTTCGCGCTCCATCACGTCCAGCATGATAGCCAGCGCTTCTTCGTAACGCTCCTCCATGAGAAGCAGGTAGGACTCGGTCTCGAACATGTTGATGTTCAGCGGGTCAAGCTTCTGGGCGATACGAACTTCTTCCATTGCCTCATCGAAACGCCTGTGCAACAACAGGAAATCGGTGCCAAACCAATAGTGGGTTTGCGCAAAGCCCGGATTCATACGAATCGCCGTGCGGTAGTGGCCTTCGGCTTCGGCCCATTCGCGGTCGTAAAGCGAGCGGATCAGCGCCAGCGAGGTCCAGGCTTCCGCCAGAGTGGGATCCAGCGCCAGGGCGCGTTCGGCAGCCGACTTGGCCAGCGGCATGATGCCCGCCGAGCGGTTCAGGCCGATCTCCACCATCAGGCTCCAGGCGTCGGCGATGCCGGCATAGGCGTGGGCGCAGTTCGGATCAATGGCGATTGCCTGTTCGAAATACCCGACGCTGGCCGCCAGCCCCTCGGAAGTGCGCTTATTCCAGAAGTGCCGGCCTTTCAGGTAGAGCTGGTAGGCATCCAGATTGCCGATTGTTCGCGGCGCCGGCATTTGCCGCACGCCGAGTTTTCCCTCCAGCACCGCCGCCACCGATTGCGCGATCTCGTCCTGAATGGCGAGGATGTTCTCCAGTTCGCGGTCGTAGGCTTCTGACCACAGATACGTGCCGGACTTGGTTTCGATCAGTTGCACGGTAACGCGCACGCGGTCCTCCCCCCAGCGCACGCTGCCGTCCAACACCACGTCCGCCTGCAACTGCCCGACGATCTCGCTCATGTCGCGCTTGCGATTCTTCCAGTGCGCAGCCGAGCCCCAGGCCACCACGCGCAGGCTCGGCACTTTCGTCAGCACGTGAATCAACTCGGCGGTCAGCCCGTCGGCAAAATATTCGTTCTCGGCCTGCAGGCTCAAGTTGGCGAACGGCAGAACCGCGACGGTCTTCTCGGAGTGGCTCATCACCGGCGCGGCCATCGCAGTAGCCTTTGCCAGGGCCGTCCCGCAAAACTGCGGCACATAGCTACCCGTGGGCAACTCGATGCGCACAGCCGCGTCCGGCGACTCGGTTGCGTAGTAGCGCTTCAGCTTTTCGCGCAGGCGGCGCGCTTCCACGCGTACGATCGGATCCACCCGCGGGTCATAGTCCGCACGGCGGTCAAACACCTCCACCCCAATCGCATATTCCTTCAACTCTGCGCCGTGTCCGGCCAGCACCTGCTCTACGCAGAAGCACAGGAATCGCACCATGCGCTCGGACCGGGCGAACGCGCGGCTCCTTACGATTGCCTGCAGCGCCTGCCGCACCTCGGTTGGGGAATGAGACGTGGACTCCAAAACCTGGAGCTATCAGCCTAGCGAAGAAAAAGGGAAGCCGCAACTGAGGCTCCCGTTACAACCGCGAGCCCCGGTTCCCCCGAAAACGGTCCACGTGACGAGAAGCGGGACCCCGCGCGGGCCGCCAATCCGGGGTGCACCGGGGCTCTGCTCTTAGTAGTGCGCAATTTCCTGTTTTCGTTTCATCTCTTTCGCTGGCCGCTCCCATCTCCTGTGCGTATACTCACCACCCCGCAAAGACGGGGATTTCCGTAAGGGATCGCCTATAATCACTCAAGGTTACCCACGTCTATGATGACCCGCGTCCGCTGGTGGATCCTGGCGCTGATCTTTGTCGCCACCACGATCAACTATCTCGATCGCATTGTGTTCAGCGTGCTGATCCCCGTCATTCGCAAGGACCTGGGCCTGGACGATCGCGCGTATGGCCTAGTCAACGGTGTCTTCCAGTTCGCCTATACGGTGGGCTTTCTGTTCATGGGAAAGTTCATCGACCGTTACGGCACGCGCATCGGCTATGCCTTTTCGATCGCCTGGTGGTCCCTGGCGGCCATCCTCCACGCTACCGCGCGTACCCCGGTGCATCTCAGCATCTGGCGCGGATTGCTGGGGCTAGGCGAGGCGGGCAACTTCCCGGCCGCGATCAAGGGTGTCACCGAGTGGTTCCCCAAACGCGACCGCGCCTTCGCTACCGGCATCTTCAACGCCGGATCGAACGTCGCCTCCATGATCGGCCCGCCGATGTTCGCCTGGATGCTCTACAGCCTCGGTTGGGATTGGCGCACCTGCTTTCTGGTCACCGGCGGTTCGGGTTTTGTGTGGTTGCTCGTGTGGCTGGCCACCGCACGGCCGCCGCGGAAACACAAGGGTGTAAACGGGGCCGAGCTAGCCTACATCGAGTCCGACAAGGACGCCGAGCACAACACCGACACCGGCCGCACCTTGGGCTGGGCCGAAGCCTTGAGCTTCAAGGAAACCTGGGGCTTCGCCGCCGGTAAGTTTTTCGCCGACCCCGTCTGGTGGTTTTATCTCTACTGGCTTCCGCCGTATTTGTACGACGTGCGGAAGTTCGACCTGAAGTCGATTGGCTGGGCATTGCCCGTAATCTACCTGGCGGCAGACGTCGGCAGTGTGGCCGGCGGTTGGCTGGCCGGCTATTGGATCAAGAAGGGTTGGGATCCGGCACGGGCGCGCAAGGGAGCGATCCTGGTGTTCGCCTCCATGATGCCGATTGCGTCGCTGGCGCCGTTGATGGAGAGCATACCGGCCACTATCGCGTTGATCTGCCTGGCCACCGGCGGGCATCAGGGCTTCTCGGCAAATCTGTATACGACAACTTCCGACGTCTTCCCGAAGCGCGCCATCGCCTCGGTTACGGGAATCGGCGGCTGCGCGGGCGGCATCGGCGGGGTGCTGTTTTCAGCGGTCATCCCCGGCTATGTCATTCCTGTCCTCGGTTACACGCCGGTGATACTCACCATGGGCGTGTTCCATTTGACGGCGTTCTTCTTCGTGCATAAACTGATGGGTCGGCTGCGTCCGGTTACCATCTCTGAGTGAGGTTCTAAGAGTCATGCTTGTTCGTGCTGCGCTGCTCGTCGCACTCGCTTCCACGCTGGTGGATGCTAAGACCATCCGTACGGTGGCCGGGAACGGCAAGGAAGGCTATACGGGAGATGGAGGCCCTGCCACGCAGGCCACCCTGAACAATCCGTTCGGCGTTGTGATCGGCCCGGATGGGGCGCTCTACATCGCCGAGATGGGCAACCACGTCATCCGCCGCATGGACCTGAAGACCGGCACACTCACCACCGTCGCCGGCGACGGCAAGCCCGGCTATCGCGGTGACGGCGGGCCGGCGACGAAAGCCGGCCTGAGCGCGCCGCACGAGATTCGCTTCGACCGCAAGGGCGACCTGTACATTGTGGAGCGCGACAGCCACGTGGTGCGCAAAGTGGACATGAAGACAAAGGTCATCAGCACCGTCGCCGGCACCGGCAAGGAGGGCTTCTCCGGCGACGGCGGCCCCGGCACCCAGGCGCAGCTTAACCAGCCGCACAGCATCGCCTTCGATCCGAAGGGGCGCCTGCTGATCTGCGACATCCGCAACCACCGCGTCCGCCGCCTCGACATGAAAACGGGCATCATCGAAACCTGGGCCGGCAACGGCGAGCGCAAGCCAACGCCCGACGGCGCACCCGTGAAGGGAACACCGCTGAACGGCCCGCGGACGATCGACTTCGATCCGAAGGGGAACATGTACCTGGTGTTGCGCGAAGGCAACATGATCTTCCGTATTGATCCGAAGACCGAGACCATCCACCACATTGCCGGGTCGGGCGAGAAGGGCTGGGACGGCGATGGCGGCGATGCCCGGAAGGCGAAACTGAATGGGCCGAAGGGGGTGACGTGGTCGCCGGATAACAGCATCTATTTCGCCGATACCGAAAGCCACACCATTCGCCGCGTGGATTTGAAGTCGGGAGTGATTTCAACAGAGGTGGGGAACGGACAGAAGGGGGACGGTCCGGAGACCGACCCCCGTCAATGCAAAACAGCACGGCCGCACGGGGTATTCGCTGATAAGAAGGGCCGGGTGTATATCGGCGACAGCGAAGTGCACCGGGTGCGGATTCTCGAATAGGTTTACAGACTATTGAACCGGTCTTCCACGCCGGCCCAGTTCACCACGTTCCACCAAGCCGAGATGTAATCGGGCCGGCGATTCTGGTACTTCAGGTAGTAGGCGTGCTCCCACACGTCCAAGCCGAGGACAGCCTTCTTGCCTTCCATCAGCGGGTTGTCCTGGTTCGGGCTGGACACGATGGCAATGCCCGAACCTTCCTTCACCACCCAGGCCCAGCCGGACCCGAAGCGGCCCACCGCGGCGGCGGCGAATTTCTCTTTAAAGGCATCGTAGCTGCCAAAGGCAGCGTTGATGGCATTGGCGAGGTTGCCCACCGGGGCACCGCCGCCGTTCGGAGCCATCTGCGTCCAGAACAGCGAGTGGTTCCAGTGGCCGCCACCGTTGTTGCGAACCGCAGTGCGGATGGCTTCCGGGGCCTTGGCGCAGCCGTTGGCCAACAGGTCATCGAGCGAAACGTCGGCCAGCTCCGGAGCTGACTCCAGGGCCTTGTTGAGGTTGGTGACGTAGGCCTGGTGATGCTTTCCGTGATGGATCTGCATCGTCAGGGTGTCGATATGCGGCTCAAGGGCTTCCGGGGCGTAAGGCAGCGCGGGCAGCGTAAACGGCATGGTACTGATTCTTCTCCTTGTAGTTGGATAACTATCCGAAGTGGATGCCCGAAGAGTGGGCGCGGATTCATCCCCATCATAACGAAAGGGGAGGTACGGTTGCCCGTACCTCCCCTTCTATTTTGTGTTGCGTTGTCCGGTTTAGAAGCGGAACTTCAGACCGAACTGCATGCGGCGCATGGGCGCGCGGATAGCGCGGATTTCGCCGTCGCGCGTGCCGTTGGGAATGATCTGGTTGAGGTTGGAGAAGCTGATCCCACCCGGAGCGCCGAAGTACGGCGTGTTGGTGAAGTTGAACGCTTCCCAGCGGAACTGGACGTTGAAGCGTTCCTTAAAGCGGAAGTTCTTGTACGCCGAAAAGTCCAGGTTCTGCTGGCCCGGCGCGCGGAGTTGGTTAACACCGGCGCTACCGAGGTGGCAGAGGTCGGGACGGCTGGCAACCTGGCATGTCACCCGCTGGTAGGCTTGCGTGTTAAACCAGCGGGCACGCGTGGGGTTGTCCAATTGCGCTTCGCCAATGAGGTCCGGGCGAACGGCACCGGCTGGCAAGCCGAGGTCGCCCGCGGCCTGCGTCACGCTGAAGGGGAAGCCGGAAGCAAAGGTCAGGATGCCATTGATTTGCCATCCACCGAGGGCAGCACCCTGGATACCCTTCCAGTTTGCACCAGGCAGTTCCCACACGAAGTTCGATACCATGCGGTGCTGCTGGTCAAAGGACACCAGACCACGAGAACCGCGACGGTCACGGGGGTTCTGGAAGGCCACGCCTTCCTGGCCGCCGGAATCGCCGTCCCCGTGCGTCTTCGAGAGAGTGTAAGCGATGCCCATGGAGAGCCCGCTGCGGGTACGCTTGTCGAGCTTGACCTGCATGCCGTGGTAGAAGGCCTCACCGAAGGAGTCGATGTAACGGATGTTGCCCGTGGACTGGATGCCCAGGTTGGGTGCCGCCGGGTCAAAGAAGTTCGGATACGGGCGCAGGCTCTGGTTGAAAACGCCACCGGGCACGGGAGCGACGGGGTCATTCCAGTTGCCGACAGAGTTGCCAACGTTGGTGCTCTTCGATCCGGCATAGCCGATGCTGCCGGCGAGACCCCAAGGCAGTTCGCGCTGGATGTCGAAGCTCCACTTCCACACCGAACCATCCTTGTAGTCTGGCGGCGCGTAGGTGACGTTGGTCGCACGGACCACAGACCCCCCGGTGGACCGCGTCTGGAACGGATCATCCAGGGTGAGTTGGGGAGAGGTGGCCGCATACCGGAGAGTATTGACATTGACCACATTTCCATTCGCCGCGGTTACCGGTATGGTCTGGGCGGCCGTCATGGCCGTCTGGTACAACTGGCTACCCGCCTTCGGAGGCATCAGGTTGAAGATGGTGAAGGTGTTGAGGTGCTGGATATTGTCAAACCAGCCCGCGCCGACGCGGATAACCGTCTTGTCCGTAGGACGGAAGGCGATACCGATGCGCGGCATGAAGAAACGGAATTGCTGCTGCATCAACTTCTTAGCGCCAGCCGCGCCGAGTTCGCCGGGGAAGATGGTGGGGATGGTCCGGCCATCCGGAGTGCGGTACCCTGCGCCGCGGCCGATGTCGGTGCCGAGGCCGGGGATATCGAAGGTGCGCCAGCGGCCATCGGCGTCCACGCCCCAGCCGTTGTAGTCAACGCGCAGGCCGAGGTTCACGGTCAGCCGCGAGGTGACCTTCCAGTCGTCCTGCACATAGCCGCCCCAACGATTGGCGCGAGGAAACGTGAGCGGAATGCCTTCCGGAGTTTCAGTTGAGAACGGGCGTCCCATCAGGAAGCAGGCGAAGGCATACCCACAGGTTTGGTTGTTGAAGGTAAGCCGCCCTTCTTCGAGGTTGGCGGCGCCACGCTCCATCGACACGCGGTAGAACTCAAAGCCGGTCTTGATGTTGTGCGTGCCACGAATCATCGTGAAGTGGCCCGACGGCTGGATGGTGTCCATCTGGTCATAGCCGTTGCCGTTGGTGAGTTCCTGGAGAGTGAACGGCAGTCCGGTGAACTGCGGGATGCCGTGTTCGCGCGGCGTCAGCTTACGGTTGCCATCGCCCGGAATGCGGAATTGGCCCACGCCGAGCGCATCCTGGTCAAACGACGTGTCGTCGGTCCGGGGATTCCTGGTAAGGTCGTCCGAGATGTTGAAACCCGCGCGCAGTTCCATAATCGTGGTGGGCGTGAAGGTGTGGATGAACTGTGTCGCCAGATTGGTAACCGATGAGGTCACGGTCACGGGTAGGTTCGGATTGATGTTGTTCCGGTTCAGGTTGGACCGGTCCCACGCCAGACGGGCAAACACGCGGTTGTTCTCGTTGAAGTTGTGGTCAACGCGGGCGAAATACGTGTTTACATTGATCGGCTGGGAGACTGCGGCGCGGGCCGTGAAGTCCTGGATATCCTGCTGGACGAACTGCGCGCGAGGCACGTACTTGTCGAGAACGTTACGGGCACCGGGATGGAGGCGCGACGCCGGGATGATGTTGTTCGGGAACGGCGTGCCGGTCTCCGGATCGTAGATCAGGATGGGGTTGACGAAACGGTTATTCGCCGTGTAGCCGCGGGCCAATGCCGAAAAATCGCCCGTGCGGAATGCGTCAATGGGAAAGGCGGCCGTCTGCACAACGCCTTCCCGGGTGCGGCGGGCTTCGTAGTTGAAGGCCCAGAACGTCTTGTTCTTACCGTTGTAGAGTTTCGGAATGAGCACCGGTCCGCTCAGGACCAGGCCGTATTGGTTCTGGCGCAGCGAGTTCTTCTTCGCGCGGGTGGCACCCGGGGCGAGTTCGAAATTCAGGAAGTAGTTCTCCGCATCGAACGCATCGTTGCGCAGGAAGTTGAACAACGTGCCATGCAGATTGTTGGTGCCGCTCTTCATGGTGACGGTCACCTGCGCGCCACCGCCGAAGCCGTACTCGGCCGAGTAGGCGTTGGTCTGGATCTTGAACTCTTCGATGGCCTCAATGGACGGCACGAAATTCGCGATATGGATGCGCGGATCCTTGGCGTCGACACCGTCAAGCGAGAACACTTGGTGCGTTTCGCGGATACCGTTGGAGATAACACCGAAACCCTGGCCAGGGATCGGGAAGCCGCCGGAGCCGTCGGCGGTGCCGGTGCGGATGCCATACTGCACGCCAGGCACCAGAACAGCCAAGCTCTGGACGTTGCGCCCGTTCAGCGGAAGCTCAATGATTCGCCGGTTTTCCACCACGGCGCCGAGTACGGCGTTTTCCGTGTTCAGAAGTACCGCGTTGGCGGCCACTTCGATGGACTCGGCCACGTTACCGATCGTCAGGTTGATGTCCTGACGGACCTGCGCAGCTGTTTCCACGCGTAGGTTGCGGACCAACTCCGTCTTGAATCCGTCGGCCTCGACACGAACGTCATAGTTGCCGACGGGGACCAGCGTAAACGTGTAATTTCCCGTTTCGTTGGTTGTAGCGGTCTGGACGATCCCTGTCCCTGTATTCGTCAATGTGATCTTGGCGTTCGGGATGACTGCTCCCGAAGAATCCGAGACGAGTCCGAGAACGGACTGCGTCGTGGACTGGCCCGATAGACTCAGAACAACGAGGGTCAGAGCCGTAAACACCAGAAGGGCCCGTCTGATCGCGGAATGAAAAAACATCTCGATACCTTCTTTCCTGTTTCGACACTGTCTCGCGCCGACCGGGCCGTTTTATCGAGCCAAAACGGCTACCGCAGGCGTCCAAGCTAGGCGCGGCCCCATCAGAATGCGAGATTCCCGCAATGTACTTGATATGAGGTTTGATAGTCAACCATACCGGAAGCGACAGACGTAGTAGCAGGACGGCTTCCCCAGCTGAAATACAATTCAGCAGGTATACGCTTCCGCAGGCAGCTATGCGTTCCGTTGCGAGCGCGTGTCGTTATCTATGCCGGTGCTTACCCCTGTTTTAGCACCCGGCAGCCCCTTTTCTAGCGAACGGCATGGGCGCCGGGAGGCACCACGCACGACCGCAAATTTTCCAACCGCATCCCACAGTTTGCGTCCAGCATACCGGATGGCCCGGCCGGTCGCAGCCTCAGAACCGTGTCCCCCAAGGCTTCGGCTGTACCGGATCCGCACTACTGGATTTGCGCTATGGCCTTGCCTTTCACTATCTTCAGCGTGAGCGTTTCGATCTCGGTCAGA
>JAEUQF010000116.1 GCA_016789745.1 Bryobacterales bacterium | reverse complement strand
GGCGACGGTTAGCGCGCCAGACGGCGAAGAGGGCCTGGAGGCATGGAAGATGGATGGCGGAGATCGAGCCGAGTGGGAGAGTGCGGGCCAAGTCGTCACAGGTGCGCGAGTGCGACTGGGGAGACTGGGCGGAGAGGCGATCGAGGCCCGACGTGGAGGTCGGGCCGCAGACATGGAGGTCTGCCCCACTTTGGTTACTTGGGGCGACGGAAGAGGCCTCCGTAGACGGCTTTGCCGAGGATGTGGCCTTGGATGGCTTTCATGACCGCGGCGCGGGTTTCGAAGGGGTCGTTGGTGGGTTTGACGTCGAGCATCGTGTCAAGCGCGTACAGCTCGAACATGTAGTGATGCAGGGGGCCGGTGGCGGCGGCTCCGGGTCCGCGATAGACGTTACCCGTGGCGCTGATCTGGTAGCTGCCGTCGGGCAGTTGGACGCCGCGGGGGGCACCTTCGGCGATGCCTTTCGAATTGGCCGGGATGTTCCAGACTACCCAGTGCGGCTGGTCGTCGGTGGTTTTATTGCGGGCGAGGTCGAGGTCGTGGAAGTGGAGGAAGAAGCTCTTGGTGCCGGCCGGTACGTTGGACCAGGAGAGGGCGGGCGAGGTGCCTTCACCGGGGGCGGCGCCGGGGGCGGCCTGGCTGAACTTGACGGGGATCTGTCCGCCGTCGGGGAAGCCGGTGACGGTGAGGGTCATGGCCGGCGCGGCGGGGGCTTTGGGGGCCTGGGCGTGGAGGCTTCCGGCAGCGAGCAGGATAGCGGCAAGTGCAATGCGCATGTTGTCTATCGTAATCCGGGACGGCGGGGTTAGGGATAGGGGCGGGCTTGATATACTCGGCTGCATCGGTGCCTATGCTTACCAGACGGCAGCTTTTAGAACGAACGACGTTGGGATTCGGATCGATGGCGTTGGCTGGGATGATGAATGGCCAGCATTTCCCGGCGAAGGCCAAGGCGGTGATCCAGCTGGTGCAGAATGGCGGCCCCAGCCAGATGGATCTGTTTGATCCGAAGCCGGAGTTGTTGAAGCGCGCCGGGCAGCCGTTGCCGGGCGGGGTGGAGATCCACCAGCCGAACAACGTGAACACGCTGCTTCCCTGCCCTTTCGAGTTTAAGAAGTACGGGCAATGCGGGATGGACATCTCCGAAGCTCTGCCGCATACGGCGAAGATCGTGGATGAGCTGACGTTCATCCGCAGCATGCACACGGCGCACAACAATCATTTGGAAGCGCTGAACATGCTGCTGACGTGCAAGATCTTTCCGGGCCGGCCGGTGCTGGGCGCGTGGGTGAGTTATGCGATGGGGACGGAGAACCAGAGTCTGCCGTCGTATGTGGTGCTGCGGGATCCGACCGGCTATACGATCGGCGGGAAGCAGTTGTGGGCGAATGGGTATCTGCCGGCGACGTATTCGGGCGTGGAATTCAGCATGAAGGGTGCGCCGGTCCATCATTTGCATCCGCCGGAGAAGCAGAAGGAAGGGGCGCAGCGGGCGACGCTGGATCTGCTGGCGAAGATTAACCGGGCGCATGCGGCGCAGCATCCGGGCGAGCAGGAGTTGGAGGCTCGGATCAAGAACTTCGAACTGGCGGCGCGGATGCAGTTGGCGGCGGGCGAGGTATTGGATATCTCGGGCGAGAGTGAGGCCACCAAGAAGCTCTATGGGATTGATGATCCGAAGGCCGGGCCCTATGCGCTGCGGTGTCTGATGGCGCGGCGGCTGGTGGAGAAGGGTGTGCGGTTCGTGCAGGTGACGACGAGTCCGGGGCAGCCCTGGGATCACCACAACAGCATCAAGAAGGACATGCACAAGATCGCGGGGGAGGTGGATCAGGGGTCGGCTGCGCTGATTCTGGATTTGAAGAGCCGCGGGCTGTTGGATTCAACGATTGTGATGTGGGCGGGGGAATTCGGGCGGCTGCCGACGACGCAGAATGGCGACGGGCGGGATCATAACCGGAATGCGTTTACGATCTGGTTTGCGGGCGGCGGGTTCAAGAAAGGCCTGATTTACGGGGAGACGGATGAGTTTGGGTATAAGGCTGTTGTGAACCGGGTGCCGGTGCCGGACATGATTGCGACGGTGCTGCGGCAATTGGGGCTGGATCACGCCAAGATCCAGTATCCGAATGGGGGGCGGATGGAGACGCCGTCGGATGTGACGGTGACCGGTGCCAAGCCGGTGATGGATCTGATCGCATGAGAACTCTGGCGTTAGTGGCTGTGCTGGGTCTGCCTTTGGCGGCGGCGCCGCGGTATGAGAAGGATGTCCTGCCGATTTTCACGAAGTATTGCTTTACGTGTCACGGGCAGAGTTCGCCGAAGCTGGGCTTGGATCTGCGGACGGCGGCGGGGGCGCTGCGCGGCAGTTTCAACGGGCCGGTGATCGTGAAGGGCAAGCCGGACGAGAGCCTGCTGTGGAAGAAGGTGTCGGCACGGCAGATGCCGCCGGCAGTGTACGGGCAGACGATTCCGGATGCCGATTTGGCAGTGGTGAAGCAGTGGATTCTGGATGGGGCTCCGTCGGATGCTCCGGTGAAGGCGAATGCGAAGGTGCCGGAGGTGATTCTGGCGCGGTGCACAAGCTGTCATGGGGAGAAGGCGGCGATGGCGGGGCTGCGGCTGCACACAGTGGCCGATGTGTTGAAGGGAAGTTCGACTGGTCCGGTGATTGTGGAGGGCTTTTCGAATCGCAGTGTGCTGTTGCGGCGGGTGACGAATCAGAATATGCCGCCGAAGGGGGCGGGGGCGCCGTTGACGGAGGCGGAGATTCGCGCGGTGAGTGAGTGGATTGACCGCGGGGAT